>JARRPS010000382.1:0-2592 GCA_037382625.1 Gemmatimonadota bacterium
GCCAGAAGCTGGTAGGAGACCACCTCCACCGGATCCTCGAGCCGGAACGGGATCGGCGGCGGTGCCAACGGTCGGAATACCAGGGATGCGGTGTTGATCGTCGAACCCTTCAACTGCAAGCCGTCCCACGTCTCGGGAAGTTCGAAGTCCACGTAGATTCGGGATGCTGGCAATCCACCGATCCGCGATTCCTGGCCGGGCCGTGGCGTCTCCGGATCGAAGATGACGGTGTACCCCCCCGGCAAACGGGCCGTAGGAATGAGTGAGTCCTGCCCGACCGGTTTTACTTCGAAGCTCACGACCAGGGAACGAACATCCACCGAGGACCCGGCACCGGTGGTCCGAATGGCAAGACCGGGCTCGCCGTCACTCGTCGCCCAGCTCGAAAGCAGACTGTCCGTGCTGACCTCGAAAGGAATGAACAGAGTGTCCGACGCGGTCGAGTCGAACGGCGCGTCGATCCGGAGCGAGGCGAGGCGCTCACCCAGATCTCCGCCGGGCTCCGTCCACGGCTCGTCATCAGCCGCTAACGACCACGTTGCGTTGCGCTCTTCGTAATCTCGAGTCAGGGACGGTACGAAGAGCTGGACGGAAGCGCGTACCCCGAATAGGTAGTGTCACGCCATGAGATCATGCCCTGCACCGGGATCTCGATCTCGGTGGTGGGTGTTGCCTGTCCGGGCGCTGTCTCCGAATCGACCTCCAGCACCGCTCGCTCGGTGCAGGCCGTCGCCAGCGCCGACAGTCCAGCGGCAAGGACGATCGCAGGGCGGTTTACGATTCGGCCGTTTCTCACGCCGCGACACCCATGGCTGCCATCTGGACGAACCGTCCCGACCGCCGGTGGATTAGCGACCCGGCGCGGAAGGTTCTCACTTCCTCCACCTCCGGGCACCTGTCGATTCGGAATCCCCAGCAGGGGAAAGATCCCACGTTGCGACCTGCGTTCGCCCGCGAGCGCGGGGTCGCCTCCCTGGTCGCATGTCCCTCTCGCATCCGCTTCTCCATATTCCTTCGCACGGGACCCTTCCCGGACCCCGTTCGTCACTCGATCGCTACCGCTGGACCTCGATCCTCGGCAGACGTCGGCTCCAGCCGGTCAGGATTTCGTAGTCGATCGTTCCACACAGCTCCGCGACTTGATCGAGGCCGATTTCCGCCTCGCCATCGCGGCCCAGAACCGTTGCGACATCCCCCGTCTGCACGTCTTTCCGATCACCCACCTCGACCACGACCGAATCCATGCAGACAACGCCTCGCACCGGGGCCTCGCGACCGTGGATCAGCACGCGCCCCCGGTTCGACAGCTCGCGCCGGAAGCCATCCGCATACCCGATGCCCAGCGTCGCCAGTCTGGTGGGCGCGGGCGTCTGCCACGTCGCTCCATAGCTGACCGTCGCTCCCGCTTCCACGTTGCGGACATCCAGGACACGGGCCCGGACGCTTACGACCGGCTGCCCACGCGGCTCCCACGCGCCTCCGCCGTACAGTCGGATCCCGGGGCGCACCAGGTCTCCTACGAAACCATCATACCGGAGCGTCGCCGCGCTGTTCGCCGCATGCACGAGACCCGGGTCCACACGCGCTTCCTTCAGTCTGGTGAGCGCAGCCTCGAAACGCGTCCACTGCTCCCTTGTCTCGACGGGATCGTCATCCGCCGAATGGAAGTGGGTCAGGGTCCCCCGGAGATCGAGTCCTCCGAGTGACAAAATCTCCGCCACCTCCTTCGCTCGGTCCGCCATGCCGGCGCAGCCGATTCCGAACCGCCCCATCCCCGTATCGATCTCGATGTGAACGGGCAATGTCCCACCGAGGGCACGGGCGGCGAGCCCGCAGGCGCGCAGCGCCTCGCAGCCTGACACTACGGGCTCGAGGCGTCGCTCCATCAACGCCCGCGTGTCGGCAGGAAGCGTCGGCGAGAACACCACCACCGGTCCGGCCCAGCCGTGTGACCGAACCTCGATCCCCTCGTCCGTGGTCGCCACGCCGAACCCCCAGACGCCGAGCGGGCCGAGCGTGCGTACGGCACGAGCGAGGCCGATGCCATAGGCGTCGGCCTTCACCATGGGGAGAATGCCGCAACCCGGTGGCAGGCGTTCAGCGATGGAGCCGAAGTTCGACCGGAACGCGTCCAGGTCCACCTCGACCCAGGCGCGGCGCTTGGGCTCGATTGACACTTTTTTCAAGGCCGGGGTAGTATACCGGCCACATGTCCGAGGAGCAACAGATTTTCCCCGATCCGGAAGCCCATTCGAGGCACCTCGAGCGCGCCCGAGGCGGTGACGCTGCGCTCGGTCGCAGTCTCGCCCTCGTCCGCTATCTGCGCAGCGGCTGCGACTGGGATGCGAAGCAGACGCCGGCGACCCTCCGACCTTATCTGCTGGAGGAGGCGCACGAGGTCGCGGAGGCGATACGCGCCGGCGATGATTCCGAGCTGGCGGATGAGCTCGGCGACCTCCTGCTGAACATCGCTTTTCAGATCGTGCTGGCCGAAGAGCGAGGTACGTTCGAGGCGGAGGCGGTCACGCGTGGACTCGAGCGGAAGATGATCGAGCGGCACCCGCATCTGTACGGTGAGGCCGATGATCCTCC
>JARRPS010000383.1:0-2281 GCA_037382625.1 Gemmatimonadota bacterium
CTGAAAGATGACTGGTACGCGGTATTCCACCCGGACGCGGCAAGCCGCGAAGCGGAGGATGCGCTCGGCTACGTTTACGCTCCCCTGCTCAAGCCGCTAGCGCCCGCGGACGCCCGCACGGCCTCCGTCGTCGCTCAGGACAGGTCCTGACCCGGCTCGAGGTCCTGCCGCACCCGGCGCGAGCTGCTCCGGTCACGCGTCTGTCGAATATCCGGGCCCTTCGGGGTTCCCCTCGGGCTCGTTCCGCCTCTCGTCTTCCGCCGATGCTGCCCGGCGTTGGGCGATCCCGATGGCTTCGAGCAACGACCGCGTCGCCTCCGTGACGGTATCGCTGGTAACCCGGACCCCCTTCGTGACGCCCCTTCCGATGTCGCTGATCGCGTCCGAGCCGACCTCCACGAAGCCGGTGCCGATGTCCTTGGCGGCGCTACCGGTTCTCTTGACCGCCGTTCCCGTGCCACTGACGGCCGATTTCGTCCGGTGCACCGTAGCGTCCTTCATCGCGACGGCCAGCGTGCGCGTGCCGTCCACCACGATGCCGCCCAGCATGCCGGCGGCCTCGACGGCCGCCGCATGTCGCAACGATCGCTTCTTCGGCCGGACCATCGCGCAGCAGTAGCGTCGTGTGATCACGCCCACGCGCAAGGTGAGAAATCCGTTGGCCGTGCCGGTGAGCACGGAGTTGACCAGAATCCCCGTCGCGACCTGGAAGCCCGGGATCGCGGAAACGCCCGCGCCGAGCACGCTGGATACGATCGGTTCGATCTGCGTGGCCACGTCCACGTCGTCCAGCTCGGCGGCCACGAAAGCGGTTCCGGCGACGTTCATGTAGAGCTTTCCCATGTCGCGGATCGTCGGTCGCTGCCAGTAGACGTGCGAAACCCGCCAGACCAGCCGCATCAGGGCGCCGAGCACGAGGAAAGCATCGAGCCGGCCGCTCTGCGAGATCGCCGTGGCGAGGAACACTCCGCCGGCCGCGTTCTGGATTTCCCGGTCGGCCTCGGCGGTCAGCGAGTCGAGGGCAGTTTCGATCTCTTCGCGGGACTCGAGCGGGATCCCGGCCAGTCGCGGATTGCCCGTCAGCCGGCGACGCAGCCCATCGAGGTAGGCTTCGAATTCCGGTCCCTCCGCGACCTCGGGAGGGGATAGCGGCTCGGGGAGTCGGAAGAGCAGAATCATGGGCGTGGCCAGGAGCACGACGTAGAGACCGATCAGCGTCCACAACGCGATACGCCCCGCCTGCGGACTCAGGCCGGTCGAGACGAGATCCACGATTCCCGCGGTCTGGTTGACCATGAACAGGAGGAAGGCCAGAACGAGAAAAGTGAGAAGCGCCCAGCCGAGGCGAGTGAATGTCCGGTCGATCGCGGCTGTCATACCCTGCCCCCATCCTGTTTTCGAGAGACGAACTTCGTCCGTGCCACCTCACGGACAGATGCGCGCACACGGATCGCACCAGCCGGCAGTATGTTACCGTATGGGTTCCCACTACACGATGCCGGAGGACCCCGAATGAGACGCCTCAGTCAGACACAGATCCGCACCTGGCGGAGCTGCCCGCAGAAGTGGAAGCAGATTTATCTCGAAGGGCGAAAGCAACCGCCCGCGCCCCCGCTCACCTTCGGATCGGCCATTCACGCGGCGCTCGAAATCTACTACCGGAATCGCACGGCCGCCCCCGCGCCGCTGGAAGAGGTTCTCGCCGCCTTCGACGCCGTCCTCGACCCTGCGGCCTACGAGGCGCAGGAGGCGTTCGAGAGAGCGCGCAGAGACGGTCACGCGATGCTGCAGACCTGGTACGAGCGAAACGCTTCCGATTTCCGGCCGGCCATGGCCGTGGAACTCGCGTTGCACTTCGAGATCGATGACGTACCGATGATCTCGATCCTCGATCGAGTGGATCTCACGTCCACCGACACCCTGCGGATCACGGACTACAAGACAGGCAGGTATTTCCTGCGCGACGCGGCAGAGGAATCTCAACAGCTGACCCTCTATCAGATCGCGGCCGAGGACCGGGTGGAGCGACGCGTGGAGTCTCTTTCGCTGCTGCACGTACCGTCCTGCACCGAGTGGGAGGTCCCCCGCCGGACCACGACGGAGGTCGATGAGGTTCGTCGGCGGGTCGTCGAAACCGCCAACGCGATCGAAAGGGGCAACTTCGAGCCCAGACCGGGGCGCCATTGCGATTGGTGTCACGTACGGGCCTGGTGCCCTGCATTCGCAGACCGGCATCCCGAGAACTGGCCCCAGCAACCGGATGCCTTTCAACTCCCGCGGG
>JARRPS010000384.1:0-4677 GCA_037382625.1 Gemmatimonadota bacterium
ACGATCGGCTTCCCGGTCGCGGACAACTCGGCGATCAGCCGCTCCTGGATCCCGGGCAGGCGGATGTCGGCGCGGCAGTGGGCCTCGCCCGACAGGATCGACTCTTCCCCGAGGAAGAGGAGGACCGCGTCCGAGGACCGGGCCGCGTCCAGGGCTGCCTGGAATCCCTCATCGCTCCGGCTTCGCGTCGTCTCGAGGGCGCGTTCGTAGCGCACTTCGACATCGGGCCCCAGATACTCGCGCAGCGCGTCGAGGGGGGTGACGCTGCGCGCCGGGTCGCCGTCGAAGATCCAGGTGCCGAGCTGCTCCAACGCCTCGTCGGCCATCGGTCCGATCACGGCCAGCGATGCGATCTCCTGCGTCGAAAGCGGCAGCGTGTGATCGCGGTTCATGAGGAGCACCAGGCTCTTCAGCGCCGCATCCCGGGCCGTTTCCAGGGGCTCGAGATCCGCTGCGAGCCGCACGGAGCCGGGGTCCGTGTACGGCTCCTCGAACAGGCCGAGGCGCAGCTTGACCCGGAGAACGTTGGCCACCATCGCGTCGATTTCGCGGACCGTGATCTTCCCTTCCCCGACGAGCCCGGCCAGGTGCTCCCGGAAGGTGACGCTCGCCATCTCCATGTCGAGCCCGGCCGAAGCGGCAGCCAGGGCCGATTCACGGTCGTCCGCGGTGAGGCCGTGCACGGCGAGCTGCGGGACCGAGTCCCAGTCGCTGACCACGAAGCCGTCGAAGCCCCACTCGTCGCGCAGGACCTGCTTGAGCAGGAAGTCATTCGCCGTGGCCGGCACTCCGTTCAGATCGCTGAAGGAGGTCATCAGGGAGGCGACCCCCGCGTCGACCGCGGCCCGGAACGGTGGCAGGTGAACGTTGCGCAGCTCGATTTCGGGGATGTCGGTCGTGTTGTAGTCGCGCCCGCTCTCGCTCGCCCCGTAGCCGGCGAAGTGCTTCGCACAGGCGGCGATGCAGCCGGGATCCGCCAGGCGATCGCCCTCGAAGCCGCGCACCATCGCGGCGGCGAGGGCGGAGGCCAGCCAGGGGTCTTCGCCGAGAGGAAGCGGAAATACCGTCTGGAAACCGTGAATCACATCGCGGCCGATCAACAGCGGAACCCCTGAAGGGCTCTCCTCGACCGCGATGCGCTGCAGCTCGTTGACGGTCCCGACGTTCACCTCGTTGAGCACGGCCCCGACCCGCCCGGCCGCGATCTCCTGCCGCAGCTCGTCGGAAACATGCCCCCCTGCACCGTTCAGGAGGGTCAGTTGACCGATCTTCTCCTCGAGCGTCATGCGGCCGAGAAGTCCGAGTATCCGATCCTCGATCTGCCTGTCGCGTTCGGTCATATGGCTCATGGGTGCATTCGGAAATCATCGGGTGATGGCCCGGCGCCGGGCCCTGCCGCCTGCCTGAGGATCAAGGCGCACGGCGGCACGAGCGCACGGCCACCTGCTCCGCCGGCACTCGGCCAGCGGAGCAGGTGTCAAGCACGGGTAGCGTCAGGCGCGGATCACAGCGCGACGTGCAGGTAGGTGCGGATTTCCCACTCGCTCCCGTTTCCGAACCCGGCGGCCGTGGCATCGCACTCGAGCTCGCCGGCCGCGTTGGGAACCTCCACCGGGCAGTAGCGATTCGAGAACTCGTCCAGCGAGCGCCAGGTCGCTCGCAGGCCAATGCGCGTCTGCGGCCAGCCGAACCAGCGCGGCGCTCCGAGGGTGTAGGACACGTCTCCCATCAGGTGCACCGGGAAGGTCAGGTTGAAATCACGGTGATAGTCGTACGGCCCCCAGTCACCGAACTTCGCGAACATCGCGAACGCCGCCCGCGACCAGGTGATTCGACCGTCGATGCCGTACCGGTGGATCAACCGGGTATCGTCTCCGTTGGGCTCGCCGGTTCCGGCGAAGATCGTCGCGGCCGCCCGAACATCGGGTGCGAGGCGGGAGACGAGCCTCGCCCGCACTTCCCACAGGTCTCGCGCCGGCGTGGCGCCCGGAAAGGCGAAGAAGGTACGGCCATCCTCGAGCACCCCGATCGCCGCGTCCATCGTGGTCGGGAAATGCTTGAAGTTGAAGCCGAGGCTCCACGCCAGCTTGGCGTCTTCCCGAATGTCGTTGTCCCAGGCCCAGAACCAGGTCGCGGGCGTCGGATCGTGCGTCAACAGCAGCTCGCCGGCCACCGTCTCCCGGCTGATCCGGACCGCGAAGGGATCATCGATGACGTTCCGCGGCCGGCCGGGCGACCCGACGTCCCCGGGGATCGGGCCCACCAGCGGCTTCTGCCAGAGGAAGTTCGGCCCGATCTGGAAGGTGCCCAGGTTCACCGCCAGCCCCGTGGTGATCTGGTTCCCGTTGCCTGCACCGTGGTCCTTCAGCACCCAGCCCGTGAAAGTCGTGGTCTCGTCGGGGCCTCCGTCCGCTACGATGCCGGCGTAAGAGTACTGCCCGTACCAGTTCCAGCGACCCTTCTGCCAGGTCAGCTTCGCCTTCCCGCCGAACGTGTCGGCGAGCCGGACGCTGTCCTGCAGCACCGTAAGGTTGTCTTCCGGCCCGTCCACCACCTGGAAGGTCTGATCGATCTTGCGCGATCGACGCCCTGCGTGTCTTCGGTAGCGGCACGGCGATCGAGGTGACCAGGTTCTGCTGCTGCGCGAACTCTTCCTGGTACAGGGCGCTGAATCCGATCGACCCGAACTGGCGGGTGTACATCCCCATGACCGCCGGGTTGGCGCCCCACCAGAGCTGAGGCCCGAAGGCGAGTCTCAGGCCCTCGAGGCTCTTCTTGAAGTACATCTCCGCCCCGACCGGCGCGATACCATTGTAGATATCGATATTCTCGCCGTAATACGCGTTCCGATACACACCGAAGAAGTCGCCGTCGTACCCCCAGTGAAAATGCCCCTCGCGGTAGAAGCCCTTCAGCGAGAACCAGTCCTCGTCCCACGTCACGCTGCCCCGATAGACCTTGACCCGCTCGAGAGATTGCAACTCGAGCGGCTCGCCATCGACCTCGATCGTCTGACGCCGGCCCCTGTTCTCGTAGAAGATCTCGTCGATCTGGTTGACGCCCACGTTGCCCAGCACGTTCACCGAGAGCCTTCCGATCAGATTCTCCGCCGGCTGGACCTCGGCCTCGACGAAGAACGACTGCTGGTGGTCGAAACCGCGGTAGGCCGGCAGCTCCGGCTGCGGCGTCTCGGCGGGGGGCGTGCTGATCTTGCTCCCTCCGGTGTTGTAGGTCTCGAACTCCATCCGGAGGTTCGAGATGCGGACCCGCTTCAGGATGTCGGTGACCCGGGCGGCATCGTCACCGCGAGCCTGCAGCAGAGCGGCCGACGGCTGGACGGCATCGAAGTGAGCGTAGATCGTCGGAAGGTCCACGCCCGGTCCGTAGGGATCCAGCTGGTAGGCCTGCTGCAGCGCGTAGAACGCGGCCCTGGGGTAGAGGTTGTAGAGCCCACGGGCGTCGGTCGGGCCCTTGGCGGTAACACCCCACCACTCCTCGTTCATGTTGTTGGCGCCCTCGACGTAGTCCTCCGGGTAGCCTTCGTTTGCCCACGAAGCGTTGGTGTCGTGGATGTCGAGAAACTCGTCCTGCCGGAACTTCCACCAGCCATCACTCCACTGGAAAGTGAGGCCGCCAATCGAGTTCCCAGCCAGTCCCTTGCCACTCGAGTTCGCGTAGATCTCCTTCCACTGCCCGAGTAGATACCGGGCCTGCGTGTACTGGTCCTCCCGCATCTCCTTGGCATTCCACGCGTCCGCGCCGAACTCGGTCAGCATCACTGGAATGCCGAGCTTCTCGTCGACCTCCTCGAACATGTCCCGGAACGAAATGCCCCGATACACGTTGGCCCCGAAGACGTCCAGGCCCTGCATCTCCTCGGCGATGATGTCGATGTACTGCAGGTCACCGTTCGCCATCGCGACGGGAATGCCCGTGTTCCGCGCCTGGATCTCGCGGGTGATCTCGCCGAACAGCGAGTAGAGGTAACGGGCCCGCGCCGCGTCCCGCTCGCCTTCGGGAAGGTCCTCGGTCTCCGCCGAGCTCCAGACGAGGCCGTAGTTGTTCTCGTTACCGAGCAGCCACATCAGCAACCCGGGCGTCCCGCGGAACTCCTCCACCATATCGATGACTTCCGCCTTCAGGATCTCGCGGGTCCGGCGGTCGGAGTAATCGGTCGACTCGATCCAAACTCCATCCACCGTCACGCCATAACGGCCCACCGCGTGGTTCAGGACCGTGAAGATGCCGTAGCGCTCGTAGATGTACTGCACCCAACGTGGCGGGACGCCGACGTACTGCCGGATCGTGTTCACCCCCATGCTCTGGAGCAGCGTCATCTCGCGGTCCAGCGCGGCGATGATCATTTCGTCCGGCTCTGACCAGAAGGCGTAGGCGTAGTTCTGGCCGATCGGGAAGTAGTCCCAGTTCATCCCGAGAACCATGAAGGGCTCTCCGTCGACCTTGAGGGTCCAGCCCGACGCGTCCTCGACGAGGCGGACCTCCGGAGCCTGGGCCTGCACCGTCGCGGGCGCGACGAGCAGCAACGCCGCCGCGATCACGGCGAGACGGCGTCCCGGGGTCAAGAGGGAGTGGGATCGGTTCGAGCTCATGAGAGCCTCCTCAAGCGGAACATCTGCGTGCCGCGCCTGAACGGCCGTCTGGCCGCCGGCTCGGGCG
>JARRPS010000385.1:0-2279 GCA_037382625.1 Gemmatimonadota bacterium
CCCAGGATCCCGGGGCTCGTGCGGCGAGCGCGAGCAAGGAGGACGAAAGGGCCGCCGCGAAGCACGAACGAAAAGGGGGCCGCCGCCGGCCGGACACGTCTCATTCGTGCTCCCTTTCCGGAGCCAGCACCACCACGACGGCAGGCAGCCGGACATCGAGCTGGCATCCCCCCAACTTCCGCGAAGTCCCGGAGTCTTGCGAAATCGCCTTCGAGAGATCGCCGTGAGCGATAGAGAATCCCGATCGGCGGGTTTCGTGGGTCGCTTTCTCGGGAGCTGGAGGCTGGCGCTCGGCGAGCTCGCGATCGTCACCCTCGGCGTCCTGCTCGCTCTCTGGGCTGATCAGGCCATGCAGTCTCGCGAAGAGACGGCTCGGGCGGCCAGCTACCTCGAGCGCCTGCAGGAGGACGTCAGGGCCGACATCCGGTCCCTCCGATTCAGCCGTGACCAGGCACGGAATCGACTCGCGATCACCCGGCAGGTCGATGCGTGGCTGACGGACCCGAACGCGGCTCCCGATCCCGACTCCCTCGTTATGAGCGTACACTTCGCCGGCGTTCTCTTTCCGCCCACGATCTCCAGGTTCACGATCGAGGAGCTGAAGTCCACCGGGGATCTCCGTCTCCTGACGAACGGGAGGTTGAAGCGGCAGGTCGCGGACTACTACAACCAGATCGGTCTGCAGATCGATCAATGGAGCGCTTGGGGTGACGAGGGGATCACCGAGACGTACTTCCGCGAGGTGGCCTTCGTTCTCGACCCTGAGCCCAGGCTTCGGGCGGGCACGTTCGATCCGGAGCTGATGCGACGCTTCCTGAGCGCGGCCGGAGGAGCGGAGCCGGCGGATTACTCCGAGGTACAGGGGAATGCGCCGGAGATCGGCGCGACGCGCGCCGACGCCGATCGGATCCTCAACCGGATGCGGTCGCGTCCGAATTTCCAGGGGTATCTCCGTGACAGCATGTACTGGGCACAGCTATCAGCACTTCTGCTCGAGGGCGTGATTCTGTCGGCGGAAGACCTGGAGGTGGCGATAGCGGACGAGCTCGCAACGATGCGTCGAGCGAGTTCGAAATAATGATCGGGCGGATGCACGACTCGAAGAACCGCCGCGACCGCTACGAAGATCTGAGACGCCCGTGAGTGACACGCGCAAGAGGAAGTGGAGCCTGCCCGCGCGGCTCGGTGTCGAGCTCGTCGTCATCGTCGTGGGTGTTCTCCTGGCCCTGTGGGCCGACGGCTGGGTCGCGGATCGAGCGGACCGCAGGGAGGAGGCCAGCCGGGTCGCCGCGCTCCGGGAGAACATCGTCGCCACTCGCGATCGTTTGAACCTGGCGCTCGAACAGTCCGTGTCGGTCCGGGAGGCGCTCACATCGACGGCACAGTGGACCGAGACCCGCGACATGGCGGGCCGAGCGGAACTGGTGGGGAACGGGCTGCTCTATGGCCCCGTCTTCACGCCGGAGCTCAATGTGTACACGGACCTGAAGAGCTCCGGGGACCTGGCCCTGCTGCGCAGCACCGATCTGCGCCAGGCACTTGCGCGAATGGATGCCACGTTCGAGCAGCTGGCGCTGCTCCAGGCGGACATCACGATGGTGCAACAGCTGACGATCGATCCCTTCGTGATCCGGGAATTCGACCTCGGCCCGATCGTCGGTCCCTGGGTCGGCCTCGAAGCTCTGCCGCGCGAGCCGGACAACCCGGATTTCGACCTCCGGATGATGCGAAATCTTTCTCTGTTCAAACTCGATCTCATCGGCCAGGAGATCCAGAGCTACCGCGAGGCCATGGAGGTACTGGAAGAGGTGGACGAGGCGATGGCCGCCTACCATTGAACGTCCGCGCTCGCTACGAGGAGACCGCAGTCTTGGTTACAACGAAGAACAAGGAAATCGTCCGGTCGTTCTACGAGGCCGGAAATCGAGGTGACTTCGACGCCTGCTTCGAGTTGCTCGCCGACGAGATCACGTGGACGAACATCGGCACCACCTCGCTTTCCGGCACGTACCGGGGCAAGGCCGACCTGATGGAGAACCTGCTCGGACCGCTCTTCGGGCAGCTCGAGGCGGGGATCCGCTCCGAGATCGTTCAGCTGGTCGCCGAGGGCGATTGCGTCGTCGCGCTGACGTCCGGCACGGCGAAGACGAAGGACGGGCGGGAATACAACAACAGCTACTGCCACGTCATCCGGTTGCGTGACGGCCAGTTCGTAGAGGTGACGGAGTACTTCGACACGCACCTGACGGGCACGGTATTCGGGTTCGCTTGACGACGGA
>JARRPS010000386.1:0-2239 GCA_037382625.1 Gemmatimonadota bacterium
GGCGCCGTTCGCGTACCCGTCCACCGTCGGATCATATCCGTCCACCACCGTCGGATCACGATCGCAGATCCCGCCGTTCGCCGACTGCAGCACGCCCAGGATCCCTTCCGTCGGCGTCGGCGGCGTGTCCTCGCCGGCCACCGCGATCCCGCAGCCCAGCGCATACAGCTTGCGAGCCGCGCCGGCCGAAGGCGTCCAGCCGACCGTCGCCAGGCCGTCCGCCCCGCTGACTTCCACGCAGCTCGCGCCCGTCGATCCGTCCGAACAGGTCAGCTGATCGCCCGATTCCGCGAAGAACCGGATCGTCGCACCCGGCGCCGCCGTTCCGTCGGCCACCCGCACCTGGACGCTCGCGTCGATCGTCTCGCCCTCGGTGATCGTCTGCCCGTCACCCGCGGCGATCGAAGCAGAAGGAAGCTCGGCCAGCTGGAAGTCGCTCAGCCGCTGCAGCGTTCCGCCGCCACCGCCGCTGGACTTCACCGCGGCCGTCGCGATCAGCGAACGGGGAGCGAAGAGAGAGGCCAGGCTTGCGAAGCGAGCGCCGAGATTGTCGAGCAGACCGACCGAAGTAGAAAACAGCGGGCAACTTACGTCCACGCTCGGCAGCACGGACTGCCCGTACTCGTCTTGCTGAATCACGTATGCATCGTTACCGCCCGACGTGTCGAACTCGGCGGGTTCACAGAACCGGATCTCAGATCCGTTCAGTCTCTCCCCTGCGGCAAACGGCGGGTCCGCCGTCACCGAGACTGCGTCGCCGATCAGGCGGACATCCACGTTCACATCCAGCGGGCTGGTCGCGAGGGTGTATGACCTGGCCCCGTTCCCCGTCCCGATGTCGAGCTTGATCTCCTGGCCTTCAGGGGTGATCAGACCCAGCGAACCCCCCTCATCGCCGATCAGACAGGTGATAGACTCTGCCTGGTCCACATTCGAACAGGCATTCTTCTGGATGAACACCTTGACCGACTGGGTCGAGCCGAACTGGATGTCGAGAGTGGGGCCATCGGATGGCTGGTCCGAAGAAGGGGAATTGGTCTGAAACACATCCCGGTAGGCCAGAGGCACCGGTTCACCGTCGCCCGTGTCCAGCGACACCCGGACTCTCCAGTAGGTCTCGGCGAGATTCGCATCCTTCTTGTTGATCGTCCAGGAAGCCGCGTACACGCCGCCCTTCTCACGCACCTGGAGCCGGGTCGTCTCGCAGCCGGGGCCGGAGCAGCTGAACGGAACGACTTCGAAGATGAGATTTCGGGCGAGTCCAGACAGGAGTTCGCCGGAGATATTCGGATTTCCCACCAGCGAAGGCAGGAAATAGACGCCGCGGTATCCGCCTCGGCCATGAGCCGCGTCGCAGGGCGACGCTTCACCTGGAGTTGTTCCGGAAATGTCCCACGCCGCAAGACAGCTGTCCGAACCGGACGAGACCGAGAAGGCCGGTTCGGTCGCGGTGACCGGATCGAGCTCCATCTCCGACGGCCCGATGGGATTCTCGCCGCTGTCGGTGCAGGCGAACGAAGATAGAGCGATAACGGATGCGACCAGAAGTCGCGCCCTTGATGCGTGCATAGATGACGTCTCCAGAATGAAAGAACGCGCCCCCGGATGCGGCGTGCATGGAGGGAAGCTAACAGGAACCATCCGGTAATGAGAAGGGTCTTCGCTGAACCTGCAATTCTTCCGGGTCTGTCAAGGCAGGCCGGAGCCCTGGAATTCAGCGGCGTTGAAGACCCTCGAATCCGGGCTCGTCGCGCAGCTTCCGCCACCACCAGTGCAGGTTTCCTTCGCTGCCGAGTTCGGCTGACGGATTGGCGGCGAGCCATCGGCTGAGGTACTGCACCGCCCCCTCGAGGTCTCCCGTGGTCGATCGGATGGCCGCCTGGTACATCCACAAATCGGCGAGCGGATCGACACTCTCGTCGCTCGCCCCTTGCTCGAACATCGCCTCTGCGCTGTCCTGCAGCCCGGCTTGCCGCAGTACGCCGCCGACGAGAAGATTGCCGAGCCTCGCGTTGTATTCACGGATCGACTGTGGAGCCCGCTCGACGAACTGATCGCGAAGCTCCCAGGCCCGGTCCACATCCGCGTCCGTATCGGAAAGCAGCATCAACCAGAGCTGGCACTCTTCGAACACGTGATCTTCGGGGAAACGCTCAGCGCCTTCCGTGCACCACTTCCTCGCGTCCCGGAACTGCTCCATGTCGTAGTGGGCCCAGAACAGTCGCTCGAGAATCCGGTT
>JARRPS010000387.1:0-3149 GCA_037382625.1 Gemmatimonadota bacterium
TCGGGACCGCAGTCGATGCACGGAATCGATCTTCGAGCGCGCGTGTGCGAGAGGGCGAGAGGGCCGGAGCGCGATAGAAATGAAGAAGTGCCATTTCGGTCCGATGCTCGGTGGTCTCGGGGTCCGGAGGACGGGCCGTCGCCGCCAGTATAGCGGGCCACGTGGGACGCGTCACCCCGGGCCTGGCCGCGACCTTCCGGCGGGGAGGTCGAAACAACCGGCATCGTGTCCCCGTACCGGAAGTCGGGAGCCCGAACCATCAACCCGAACTGCGAGTCCCGTCATGCCACACCGAGACGTCAACTGAGCAGGCAGCCGCGCGCGTGCAGATTTCAGGCACTTCCACCCGGGCGGCCTGATCGCGGCTGTCCTCGTCATGCTTGGCTGTTCTTCGGATCCGGATGGCCATGGGGGAAGGAACTCGGAATCTGCCTCCGTGGTCGACACGGCGGCGCTTGCAGAGGTAACGGGAAAGGACACGCTGTCGCCCGAGTCCGTTTCGTCGTCCCGGACTTCCCGGCATCGAGGGCCGGCGTTCAGGTGGGCGATCTGATCATCGCCGTGGACCGCGTGCCGGTGCCCGAGTTGCGACTGTCCGGCGTGTTTCGTTCGCTTCGGACGGTTGCCGGCCAGACCCGTGTCTTGAGGATTGAACGGGAGGGAGAGACCCTGGAAATCCCGATCGTGCTGAAGCCACTTCTCTGATCCGCAACCCGCTGGCGTGTCGAGCGTCGGTGGGCGAGGGTAGCTTATGGGTTTGGGCCCACGCCCATCAGCCGCGACCCGGGACCGCGACCGACACGACATGAACGACACGACGACACTCGCACTCGCGATCGCACTCGCCTTTTTGCTTGGCGTACTGATCGGTCTGGCCGTGTGGATACGCGCACGATCCACCTTCGTGCGCGAGGAGCGCTCGCTGCGTCAGGCACACGAGCAGGTTGCAGGCGCACTGCGCGAGGAGCTGGCGGCACTCCGTCAGGCCCGGGAGGCCGACGCCGAGAAGCTGGAGTGGAGCGAAAAGGCCGAGGAACGGCTGCGTGAGGCCTTCACCGCCCTGGCGGGTGAAACACTCCGGAAGAACGCCGACAGCTACAGTTCTCGCGCAAAAGAGGACATCCAGGGGGTTCTGACGCCCTTCCAGGAGAAGCTCCTCAGCCTCGATGGACACGTTCGCGAACTCGAGAAGGCCCGTGCGGGGGCCTACGAGTCGTTGAACAGCCAGATTCGCGATCTGAAGGAGACGCACCGCCAGCTTCACGAGAGCACGACGAATCTCCGCGCCGCCCTCAAATCCCCGACGGCGCGCGGGCGCTGGGGCGAAGTGCAGCTCCGGCGCGTGGTGGAAATGGCAGGCCTCGAGCGGCATGTGGACTTCGACGAGCAATCGACGGAGGCGGGAGAGGGTCGGCCCGACATGGTCGCCCGGCTGCCCGGCGGCGGCGTACTTCCCATTGATGCGAAGGTGCCTCTGAACGCGTACCTGGCCGCCATGGAGACGGAGAACGACGACGAGAGACGCCGCCAGCTCGCGTCACACGCGCAGGCGCTGAAGTCACGGGTTCGGGAGTTGAGCACGAAGGCGTATTGGGACCAGTTCGAGGCGACCCCGGGCTTCGTCGTCATGTTCGTGCCCAACGAGGCCTGCCTCGGTGCGGCCTTTCAGGAAGATGCCGGTCTCTTCGAATACGCGACCGAGCGCAAGGTGCTGATCTGCTCGCCGGTGAATCTCTACGCTCTCCTTAAGGCCGTTGCATTCGGGTGGCAGCAGCAGGAGATCACGGACAACGCCCGGGAGATCGCATCGCAGGGGCAGGACCTCTATGCACGACTCGGCAAATTCGTTTCCCTGTATACGGATATAGGCAAACACCTCGATCGTTCTATAAGATCATTCAACAAGGCCACGGGTTCGCTGGACAGCCGGTTGGTTCCGGCGATGCGGCGCTTCCGGGAGCTGGGAATCGGTGCGGACGAGATCGAGGGGCCGGCACCCCTCGATGTGTTGGTTCGGCAGCCCTCCCTGCTGCCAACCGATGACGAGGAGACCTGAATTTCCGCTCGGGACACCGCTGACGAAAGGAGACGATAGGTGCTGGGACAGGCTGTAGCGTTCTTCGCGATATTCTGCGCACTGGTGCTGCTTCCCGGCGTCGTCCTCGGCTGGTCGGTCGCCTCGAAGTGGCTGGATCTCCAGCAGGAGATGCTGCAGCTCGACCCTGCCGCCGCGACCGAGAGAACGGCCGCGGCGGAGATCCGGGACCCCGAGTAAAGGGGGAGACCATCCGCATCGCGATCGATGCGATGCTCGCCAATCCGCTGCGTACCTTCCTTTCGACTCCGGGGGTCGTCATTGGGGCGGCGGCACCCGTCGTCGGCCTGGTTGTCGGAACCTGGCCCGCGAGGAGAGCGGACGGGCTGTCGCCGGTGGAGGCCCTGAGAGACGAATAGCCGCCGGCCAGAGCGCCTCCCTTCCCTACACCGTCTCCCGGCCCTACCGTGGTCTTCGAATCACTCGCGAACTGAAATCGGGAGGCAGAAATGTCGAAAAATCTCGGGACTCGACCCTTTTCCCTGCTGCTGGTCGCCGTGGCCGGAGTGCTGTCGGCTTCGACACCGGCTTCCGCACAGTCGGACGAGGTCGAGGGCTTGCGGGGCGACATGATCCGCGACGTCGCCCAACTGGAGAGCAAGTACGTGTCGCTGGCGGAGGCGATGCCGGCATCGACCTGGAACTGGCGGCCGATGGAAGGCGTGAGATCCGTGGGAGAGGTCTTCTGCCACATTGCCGGAGCCAACTACGGGATCCCCGGCTTCTTCGGCGTCGATCGCCCAGCCGATGCCGTGGACGTCGAGACCGTATGCGCCGACACGGACCCGGTCAGCAACCGGGAGGGTGCGATCGAAGCCCTGCGCCGCTCCTTCACCTTCGCCCGAGAGGCGGTCGCAGCGGTGCCGGATGAACGCCTGGGCGATGCGACGAAGCTGTTCGGACGCGACACGACGAACCGGGCCGCGATGCTCCTGTACGTCACCCACATGCACGAGCACCTGGGTCAGGCGGTGGCCTACGCCCGTTCGAACGGAGTGGTGCCGCCATGGAGTGCCGGCGGCTGACGCTCTCGAATCTGCGAAGCGCCGCGCTG
>JARRPS010000388.1:0-4700 GCA_037382625.1 Gemmatimonadota bacterium
GCGCTGACCCGGCCGCCGCCCGTGCCTCGTTCCGGCTTCCGAAGTGCATCGTGCGCCCGAGCCAGACAGCGGGACCGTACTTCGTCGACACCGAGCTCGACCGGTCGGACATCCGCTCCGAGCCGGCGGACGGCTCGGTCTGCGAGGGCGCGCGCCTCGACCTCGCTTTCCAGGTGTCCCGGCTCGATGCGCAACTATGCGAGCCGCTGGCCGGCGCGCTCGTCGACGTGTGGCAGTGCGACGCGGTGGGCGTCTACTCGGGCGTCAAGGACATCAACGACCGGTTCGACACCACCGAGAAGCGCTTCCTTCGCGGGCACCAGGTCACGGACCGCAACGGCGTCGCGCGGTTCACGACGATCTACCCGGGCTGGTACCGGGGCCGCACCGTCCACATCCACTTCATGATCCGGACGAATCCCGGCGACGACGCGGGGGAGGAGTTCGCATCGCAGCTCTACTTCGACGACGCGCTCACGGACCGCGTGTTCGAATCTCAGCCGTACGCCTCGCAGTCCGGCCGGCGGACGCGGAATCCCGACGACTTCATCTTCCGGGGCGGGGGAAGCCAGCTCCTGCTCGACGTGACGGAGGACGGGGACGGCTACCGCGCGATCTTCGACATCGGGCTGCAGGCGGGCTGAGGCGAGCGGGGCAGGGGGAGCTTGCTGGAATTCGATCAGTCCGGCCGGAACACCTCGTCCAGGTCGATCTCGCCGTGCTTCCGCCCGCCGAGGACGACGGGTAGCGTGCCCGTGAAACGCCGCATCGCGGGTGTCCCGGCAGGACGATCGGCGAAGGTCCATACTTCGATCGCCTCCGCCTCGGGGTCCACGATCCAGTACTGATCCACGCCCTGTCGCTCGTACAGCTTCCGCTTCACGCCGCGGTCCCGGCTCGCGGTGGTCGGGGAGAGGATCTCGATCACGAGGTCGGGTGCGCCCCGGATGCCCTCTTCGGCGATCCGGTTCCGGCGGGCCGCGGAGACGAAGACGACGTCGGGCTGCACGCCCTCGCCCGTATCGGGGAATTCCACGCCGACCGGCGCGTCCACCACGATTCCGAGTCCCGCGTCTTCGAGCAGGCTCAGGAGCTGCCGCTCCAGACGCTGGGAGATCCGCTGGTGCCGGAAGGAAGGGGCGGGCGTCACGTACAGCTCGCCCCCGATCGCCTCGTGGCGATGCCCGTCGTCCGGGAGCTGCTGGACGTCCTGCCAGGTGATCTGTGAGAGCGCCATACGATGCACATTCTACCTCCGGGTGGCCGGTCGCGGCACCCGGAGGTTGAGGCGGGGGATCAACGCTGGCTCAAGACGTTTCCGCGGAAACGCCTCGCTCGTGGATTCCCCTCAGTCCGTCACCGGCTCCAGCGGCGGCGGCTGCCAGTCGCCTCGGAGCGCCGCCTCCCCGGGCAGGTAGAGCCGCAGCACGACGACGAACGGTCCGTCAGGGGCGGGCAGCCAGTTCGCCTCCTTGTCCGCGCCCGGCGACTCGTGCTGGACATAGATCGTCACCCCGCCGTCCGGGTCCCTCACGAGGTCAGACACCATCGGCGAGTTGATCAGGTAGCGGTCGATCTCGTTCGCGTAGAGCAGGCTCGCCGGCATCTCGTACATCGTGAGCGACCAGAACGCATCGGCCGGAATCGTCACCCCGGGCTCCGCGTGGAGGCGATAGGCGTGCTTCGATCCGTCCAGCGGGTCGCCGTTCGCGTCGACCGAGTAGATCGGGTACATCGCCTCTTCGCGCGAGTTGCCCCAGATCCCGGTGACGGCGGCGGTCATCCGGTACAGGTAGTTATTCCGGAGGAACTCACGCGTGCCGAAGATGTCGCCGCTCGTCAGCTCGCCGGTGGCCATGGCGTGCGTGTTCAGCGAGTCGAACGCGGCCCAGGCGTCGGCCATGCCGGCCTCGATCGCCGCGCGTATCTCCGGCGTGAGCGCCGCTGGATCGAAGGTCTTCCCGGCCTCGACGCCGATCCGGGCGAAGCGCTCGCGGAGCTCCACCTCGGAAGGGTCCACCGGGCACCAGGCGAGCACCGCGTTCAAGTGGTCGAAGAAGTCGAGAGAGGTGCGCAGTTCCTCGGGCGACAGGGGGGCGCGCCATTCGATCGGCGGTGGCGCGGGCGGCGCCGGCTCGCCGAGAAAGGCCGACAGCGGCTCCACCTCGAACCCCGCCTGGATTTCCTTGACCCGTTCGAGGTCGTCCGCGCCGAACAGGTAGCGCCCGCCGTCGTTCCCCGTCGTGCGCGTCCCGATGTAGTCGAAGTTGAAGGGGTAGGCGTCGATCAGCTGCACGGAGAAATAGCGATTCGCTTCCATCGCGGGGATCGTGAGCACGAGGGGCTCGGCCCGCAGGTCGAGGCCGACGAAGGAGTAGGGCGTGTCCGAGTTCGGCGTCTGAACGGTGCGGTCCTCGGGCGTGTACACGCGGGCGTCGCTGATGATGGTGTTCCAGTTTCCCTTGTATTCGGGGCCGTCGGGATTCCCGAAGTACGCGTTGAGAATCCGGTAGCTGTCGACCATCGGATAGCCGTAGACATAGGCCTCCCGGGCGATCTCGCGGGCCTCCTCGACGGTGACTTCCTCGCCGGGTGTATCGGCCGAATCCGAACAGGCGGCCAGCCCGACCGACAGGGCCAGGATCAGGGACCACAGGGAAGGGAGAAAACGTCGGAACATCGTGCCCTCCTGGGCGGCGGGTTCACGGCCGGGTGCGGCGTCAGATGGCAGGCGTCGGGGAGGGTAAGGCCTGCTCCGTCCGTTGAAGGTACGCCGACACGATGCCGCCCGGGCCGGGAGGGGGCAAGCCCGATCCCACCCCGACCCACACAAGCCGTAAAGGCTTGCTGTGGGATCGATCGCCGCCGGTAGAATCCGAGGGGTCAGCGGCGGAATCGACCCGTGACTCGGAGGACGCAATGCTCGTCAGAGCTCTCACATTCGACGGATTCGTGGCGGACCCGACCTGGGTATACCGGTGGCGGGACCCTGGAGATCGAGGACGCGCTGCGCGACGCGTGGTGCGCCGAGCACGGCGACGAGCCGGTCATCCACGAGTTCCGGGGAACGTGGCCGCGGTCGATACCTGCGGCGGTTCGGGAGCGACGGGAATTCCGGCTGACGGTACGGTCGATGTGGAGTCTCCATCCCCTCGGATCGGCTGTCCGGCTCGTCGGGATCGCGTGAAGGGGGGCACCTTTCGACCCTGTGAATGTAATCACCCGATGTCCGATCGCGGTCGTTGACGCGGTCGACCGGCGCGGATTTGATCGCAGCTTGAAGGCGCGCCGATCCGTGAGGAACACACCTTCTAAAGAGCGGCCGAGGGCCTGACGTGAAGGAGTGCGCCAGGCCCTCGTTGCATCCGGGAGAGGAGATTCCGTGCGGGTCATCGGGGTGGACGGCTGCCGGGGCGGCTGGGTGTGCGTCGCCCTGTCCAGCGCGGGCGATGCGGCCCCCGAGTGGTGGGTGTCGGCCGGGTTCGCCGACGTCGTGGAGCGCGCTACGGCCCACGACCGGGTTCTCGTCGACATTCCGATCGGACTCCTCGACCGAGGCCCCGATCCGCGCGAGCCGGATGCGCTCGCCCGTCGGATGCTCGGGGGCAAGCGGGCGTCGAGCGTCTTTTCCGCGCCGGTGCGGCCCGTTCTCGGGGCCCCGGACTATCCGGCCGCGAACGAGCTCAGCCGCGCTCTCACCGGAAAGGGCCTGTCGAAGCAGAGCTGGATGATCGCGCCGAAGATCCGCGAAGTGGACGACCTGCTGCGAGCCCGACCCGGGTGGATCGGTCGGGTCCGGGAAGTGCACCCCGAGCTCTGCTTCCACGCCTTCGCGGGCGGCCGATCGATGCGGCACAACAAGAAAACGGACGAGGGGTTCCGGGAGCGGCTCACGTTGCTGGTCGAGCGCTACGCGGAGGCGGAACGGGTGCTGGGATCGATCCTGCTTCACGCGGGGAAGCGCGTGGCGCGCGATGACGCAGTGGACGCATTCGCCGCGGCTCTCACCGGGCTCGGGCCGGGACGCCTGCAGACGATCCCCGAGACGCCCGCGAGGGACGCGGCGGGGATTCCGATGGAGATGGTGTTCGCGGAGTGAGGGGAAGCACGCGTGTCCGGTCGGGTCGGTGCCCGCGCCGACCCTCCCCCTCGCCTCGCCTTGCCGCCGCCCCGCCGTTCCGGCGATCTTCGGGCCCATGTCCGAGACCCCCGGCCACCAGAGATTCTTCGCCGAGCTGAAGCGGCGCCACGTGTTCCGCGTCGCGGCGGTGTACGGCGCCACGGCGTTCGTCATCGTCCAGGCGGCCGATGTCCTCCAGGAAGCCCTTCGGCTGCCGGAGGCCTTCCTCACCGGGGTCGCCGTGCTGGCGCTGCTCGGCTTTCCGCTCGCGGTCGCCCTCGCGTGGGCGTTCGACCGGACGCCGCAGGGAGTGGTCCGCACGGAGGCCGCGACGACGCAGGAGATCCAGGAGATCGTGGCGGAGCCGGCGTCGCGCCGCTGGCCGTCCGGGCTCCTCGCGCTCGTCGGAATCGCGGCCCTCGCGGCCGCGGCGTGGCTCACCTTCGTGCGCGCGCCCTCCAGCGCGGCGACCGGCAGCGGGGCCGTGGCCTCCGAGGGGGTGGTCCCGGCGGAGGCCTCTCTCGCCGTCCTCCCGTTCGCGAACCTGAGCGGGGACGAGGAGACGCAGCCGTTCGCGGAC
>JARRPS010000389.1:0-2197 GCA_037382625.1 Gemmatimonadota bacterium
AATAGGCCCCACCACAACGAACTGCACGCCGCTCTGGCGTAGCGGTCGTCATCTGTTCATGCGACCTCTCCTGGCCCCAGGAGGCTGCAAGCGCACAGGAGGTATCCCATGCGCTGGCCAGTCCCAGTCATCCTTGCCCTCGCTCTGGTAACCGTGAGTTGTGACCAGCAGGTCACTGAGCCTGCTACAGACGCGGGCGCAGTGCAGAATCCGCAATTCGATGCAAGGCCCCCCGCTGCTCAAGAGTGGATTGACTTGACCGGGGATGTTTGGGATGTGTGTGGCTATGATCTCGCCGTTGTTACGGGAGGTCTGCATCACTCGTTCCGGGAACAGCTTGACGAGAGTGGACGGAACCACTGGTTCCATGTCGATCACTACAATCTGCGGC
Source organism: Gemmatimonadota bacterium (assembly GCA_037382625.1). Lineage (GTDB taxonomy): Bacteria > Gemmatimonadota > Gemmatimonadetes > Palauibacterales > Palauibacteraceae > Carthagonibacter. The sequence goes on from JARRPS010000389.1 coordinate 392, forward strand.
TTGCGGGCCAGACCACGGGCGACGTGTGGAAGTACAACGATACGACCATGCGACAGTCTCAATGGTACGAGACGGAGGACGATTATGGCCCCGACGATTGGATGTATTTGAACGAGCACATTCGGATCGTCGGGCTCGGAGACGCACCCGACTTCTGGGTCAATAACGTCATTCACCTGACGGTCAACGCCAACGGCGACGAAGTCCAGCGGCATGTGGAGTGGAAGGCGGATTGCCCATAACTATCGGCACAAATTTGCAGACAGAGGACTCAGCGCCCGGTCCAGGACTGGCCGGGCGCTTCGCTTTGGGGGCTATGACTCGAGCCGGTACGCTCGTGTCTTCGCGGTGGACATTCCAGGACGGGAGCGCGGTCCGGTTCGGCCAGTGCTCGTGGCGTATCACGACGCCAGCCTCCCTCCAGAACCAGTCCACACCGGGGACACCGGCCCCTGTCGTGCTCAACGTGGCGACGGGCCTCGTGATCCTGTTCGGCGGGGCGGCGCCGCTGCTCAAAGTCCGACTGGTCTAACGGCCCATCGCTCGCCGGGGTACCCATTCCGGCACCGATTGAGTACCCTAGGCATGCTTTCAGTATCTCCCTTCCGGGCGTCGAGGCTGCGGACCCGGAGGATCACCTACTCGATCCGGACAAGAACCACGACGGGATACGACCGCGTCCACGCGACCCACGGCCGAGGCGCGGACCGCATCCCGATTGCATCCGCACCGTAACCTGAGCACCGGAGGAACGACCGCATGAAGACACTGTCCGTTCTAGGAGCGCTCGCGCTCTGCCTGATCGTGATGCCCGAGTCGGCCGTCGCCCAGGACGACGATGGGCCCGAATATCGCTACATCACCACGTCGACATTTCACGTCCCTATGGGTCCCGAGCGCCAGAAGGTGATGACGTTCATTCGAAACGTCATGGCCCCTCAGGCGAAGGTTAACCCAAACATCCTGTCGTTCCGGGTCGCCCTGCACGACTACGGGACCGACTCGCGCGACATTGTACTCATCCGGGAGTACGCAAGCTGGGAGGCGATAGATGCGGACTGCGGAAAGCCGTGCGACGACTACTGGGACGCCAACCCGCGACCCGAAGACGGCACCGCGGAGCAGCAGGCCTGGCGAGAGGCGTGGCAGGCCTTCCGCGACCACTACGCTCAGCATAGCGACGAAATCTACCGTGTGAATATGGATCTGGCCAAGTATTGAGCTGCTCCTGCTGACGCCGATCCGGGCCGTCCGACCCCACTCGCGGGGCGGTCGGATGTTCCGGTCGGCGGCGGTGCCTCTGCGAAGAGCCAACCCGCACCTGTCTCTAGCCGATAACACCCCTCCACAAGTTTGAACGTGGTCGGATACGCATCCGCGGCTCCCTCCCGTGCCGTCGTACTGCGCTGGACGTTCCCGGACAGGGCCGCAGTCCAGCGCGGGCATTGCAAGAGGCAAATGGCGACCGCGTTTTCAGGAACCAGACCATCTGGAACACCATTGGAAGGGACGGTGCTTCCAGCTTCAAATGGTTCGTGCTCGCACATCGTATCTTCAACGCGAACGGAGAGCTAGTGGTAAAGAACACCCGCATCGAGCCTGTATGCGACTGAATTATCGACCATTTCACGCTACGCGCGTTACCTCCGCCCGGTTCCGGACTGGCCGGGCGCTTCGCTTCGGGAGCGCCTGTTGCTCAGCCGCTTTCGTTGCAAAATGGCCTGGCTGTAGCTACAATTACGTGGGCGACAATCCGAGGCTCGCCTCTGGCTCCATAGATCGGCCCCAATCCAGCGGCACCGGACG
>JARRPS010000390.1:0-3371 GCA_037382625.1 Gemmatimonadota bacterium
GCTCCACGTTTCGTCGCAGGGCGGTGGGTTCCGCCCTGGCGCTGTATCTGGCGATCTCCGCCGCCAGCCAGTCCGCCGTCTTCTACACGAAGCGTACCGTGGTCGTCGGAGAGGCCGCGAATCGGACAGTCCTCTTTCAACCGGAATTCGACCCGCGTACGGATCGCTTTCGGGACCTTCTGCGGGTGCTGGACGCGTCCCCAGGCTTTCATGCCGGGGCCATCATTCTACCGGAGGGAGGCCTGCTTCATTTCATGCTTCAGGAGCCAAGCACCATTCCGGTCGCCTCACTGATGCCGCTGGAGGTCCTAATGCTGGGTTCCGGACGCCTGGTGGAGATGATCTCCCAGTCGCCTCCGGCCCTCATCGCGGTCGCCGATCCCGGGCTCGAGGAATGGTCTAGCCGGGGGAACTCGGCACTCCAGTCGTATACGGACTTGATGGACGCCGTGGAGTCGAACTGCGTCCTCAGTACGGAGACGGGAGAACGTACGAAAGAAGCCGATCGCATGCTCGTTCGGTACTTCTCGCCCTGTCCGGAATTCGGCACCGCTGTGTTTCCCGATTCCTCTCATGCCAACCCGAGTTCGCGGGTGGAGTCGAGAGATCCATGAATCGATGCTGGGTGCTGCTTCTCCTCGTGCTCCTGCAACTCGGCGTGGATGCGGCTCTGATTTCTCAGTTTCCGCCTGTTGGCCGGGATTTCATCATCCAGCTTACGGCAGGAAGAGTCTCGGTGCTTGATGGCCGCCGAAAGGTCTACGATCGGGAGGCACAGACGACCCGACAGGCGGAGATTCTGGGAGTTGGCGACGACGAAGTGCGTCTGCTTCCATTCAATCATCCCCCCTTGCTGCTGCCCGCGCTGGGTCCGTTGTCCCGAACATCTCCACGAACCGCATATTTGCTGTGGGCAGTCGTGAGTCTCGCCCTCTTCGCAGCAGGGACCGCGCTCCTCACGTCGAAGCTTGGAGATGGCCGTGTGTCTGCAACTCAGTCTACAACCGTACGCCTCGGAGTACTGGTCTTCTTTCCGATCGCCGTCGCGCTGGCACAGGGTCAGGACTCGGCGCTGTTGTTTCTGGGGGCGAGCGCCTTCGTGGTTCTGCTGCGTGCCGATCGCGATCTCGCAGCCGGAGCGGCCCTCTCGTTAACGGTAATTCGACCCCACATAGCCCTAGGGCTCGCGCTGCCTTTTCTGTTTGCCCGTCGCCAGGTGTTCCTGGGGTTCCTGGCAGGCTCTTCCGCACTGTTTGTCTATTCGTTGGCGCTGGTCGGGACAGAGGGTGCCGCTCGAGCGCTTCCGGCTGCGGTCTCCTGGGTGATCTGGCTGTTGTTCGTGGTGACCGCGTCGGCCTGGTGGAGGGCACTCGGCAGAAGAGTGACCGTGCTGCACGTGGGCCTGTTGATCGCCGGAGCGGTCGTGCTGGCCCCGCACATTCATCTTCACGATGCGGCACTGCTCGCCATCACGGCGACGATCTGCACGTTCCGGCGCTGCCAGGTCGCGCGATCCGACTGGGAGGCGCCCGCAATCGCCCTCGCCGTCGCGTCCCTCCTGCTGACCTTCGTGTCGTTCAGTCCGGCTCCTCTCTTCGATCTTCTGTTGGTGGGGGCGCTCCTTCTGGTTACAGTACCCCTGACACTGGATATCAGGCGGGGATTCGAGAGCGGAATCCACGTGGGGAGTGGTTGAAATGCAGAATCGTAGGCGCCTGCCAGCTGCCATTCGTCTCATCGGCTTGTTGTGGATGGTCGGCGCGGTACACGCGTCGAATTCCACGACTCGTGCCGTCGCACAGGAATTGTCTCTTCCCACGATCGCCCGCCTTCACTACGAGGGAGGCGGAGACTGGTACGCGAACCCTTCCAGCCTGCCGAATCTGTTGGCCGCTATCGATGCCGACACCGATCTGCGAGTCGCCCGACGCCCGGTCGAGGTTCGCCCTACCGATCCAGACCTCGGAGATTACCCCTATCTCTACATGACCGGCCATGGCAACGTCCGGTTTTCGGAGGCGGACCTGGAGCGCCTGCGAGATCACCTCGAGACGGGTGGCTTTCTGCACATAGACGACAATTACGGGATGGACCTGTCGGCGCGCCGTGAGATCGCCCGTCTGTTTCCGGAGAAGGAGTTGGTGGAGGTGCCACGGGATCACCCGATCTATCAGATCGTATTCCCCTTCCCCGACGGGCTGCCGAAAATCCACGAGCACGACGGAGAGCCCGCGAGAGGTTACGGAATCTTCCTGGACGGGCGGCTTGCGCTCTTCTACTCGTACGAGAGCGATCTCGGAGACGGATGGGAAGATGAGGGCGTGCACGGCGATCCGCCTGAGACGCGCGAAGCCGCCCTGCGAATGGGCGTCAACCTGTTCAGTTACGCCCTCTCAACCGGGGCGCCGAATTGACGCTTCAGTAGCGCCCGGCTCTCAACCCCCGATCACGACGACTCCACGGGCGAAACCCGTGCCAGCCGCAACGCGTTGGCCGTGACCGCCAGTGACGCACCCATGTCCCCTACCAGAACGGCCACGATCAGGGAAACGAAGCCCAGCGGCACGCCGAGGGCGAGGATCGTCTTGATGACGATGGCCGCGATGATGTTCTGTCGGATCACCTTCCGGCTCTTCCGGGCGAGCCGGACGAGATAGGGGAGCCGGCCGAGGTCGTCTCCCATCAGTGCGACGTCCGCCGTTTCCAGCGCCGCATCGGAAGCGGCCGCTCCGAGCGCGATACCCACGGAGGCAGCCGCCAGGGCGGGTGCATCGTTGACACCGTCCCCGACCATGGCCAGGGCTCCGTGTGAAGCCTCCAGCTCCCTCACCGCATCGACCTTCTCCGCGGGCTGCAGTCCCGCCCGCACTTCGTCGGCCCCGATCGCTCTTCCTACGACCTGAACCGCCGCCTCATGGTCTCCGCTGAGAACCACGATCCGGTCGATTCCGCTCGCCCTCAGATCCCGGGTCAGTTCCGCCAGACCGGCACGCGGTCCATCGTCCAAGGCAAGGAGCGCGATCGGACGAGACGTACCGTCGGCCTCCTTCCTTGCCAGCAGAACGACCGTCTGGCCCTCCCTACGCAATGACTCGAGCCGGGCCTGATCGGGAAGTTCAGACCCGACTAGGCGTTTCACGGCATAGGATACGCCGTCGACGGTCGCCTGCACCCCCCAGCCGGGGATGGCCTCGAATCCCCCCACCTGACGCGACTCGAATTCCAGGCCCCGGTTCCTGCCCGCTCGCACGATCGCCTTTCCGAGCGGGTGCTCCGATCGAGCTTCTAGAGCCGCCGCGATACTGAGCGCCTCGCCGGAATCCCCTCCCCCGATCCGCTCGACTCCCGCGACCTCCGCACGGCCATGCGTG
>JARRPS010000391.1:0-2194 GCA_037382625.1 Gemmatimonadota bacterium
GTACGGACCCGGTGGATATCGGTTCGCCGATTTCACCCGCGTCGGCGTGCCCTTGCAGCTGGTTCTCATTCTGCTTTCGCTGGTCCTGATTCCCCGAATCTGGCCCCTGGTCCCCTGACTTTTCCTTTCTCTCCGGCGGTCGCCGGTCTCAGTCGGAGATGAGCCGGTCCCGGCGGAAGAGACGCGCGCCGAGTCCGAGCAATAGAAGGTCGAGCACGAACAACCCTCCGATCGCCCACAGGACCACGGTGACGGCGGGCATGCCATCCAGCCGTTCCGTCGCCCGGGTCTGGATCTCCGGCGGCAGGGAACGGAACAGCGCGGGAATCCCGAACGAGCCCCCGAGAATCAGGATGAAGAGCGGAATCATCATCGCCTGATGCGCTCCGCGGACGGTCTTCGACCTCAGCGATACGAAGGTCCCGATCGCCGCCAGGAGCAGACCCGACGCGATGGACCCGAGCCCCCAGGCGATCCAGACGAAGCCAGGATAGATGAACAGTCCCATGTCCCCCCCATCCGCGTTCCTCGCTCCCGAGGAATCGACACCGAAGTTCAGAGCGAGCAGGCTGGCGAGAAGGATCAACAGCGTCACCACCCATGCGTAGCCGCACACGGCGAAGATCTTGCCGAAGTAGATGGAGCGATCGGGCAGACGGGTCGCGAGGAGAGTCTCGAGGGTCCCGCGCTCGCGCTCGCCGGCGAAGCTGTCGGCCACGTGGGGGCCGACCAGGAATAGCGGGATCATCAGGGCGAACACGGCAGGGACGCCGCCGGTCAGCCATGCCTCCGCCTGGGTGAGTGGGAAAAAGAGCCCGAAGATCCCTATGAACAGCAGCTCCCGAATCAGCCCCTTGCGTCCCCCGCCGGCTCCCACGATCTCCCGGAGTTCTTTGCCGGCGACCACGGTCATGTCCTTCACGGCAGCGACCCGCCGCGCGAGTCGATCTCCCTGCGCTCCGAATTCTCGCCCTCTTCGACCAGCGCGAGAAACGTCTCTTCGAGACTCGCCGCCAGGATTCGCGCTTCCGAGACCTCGACGCCATTCTCCACCAGCATTCGAATGAGAGACGAAGTCCCGGCTCCCTCGGCCAGGTCGAGAACGAGTCGGCCCTCCGGATCGACGTGTGCGCCCGTCACCTCTTCCGTATTCATCAGTCGCGCCACCAGCCCGGGACGGATACCCGTCGCGGTCAATGCAAGCTTCCGCTTCTCGCCTCTACGAATCGCCTCCGGTGTACCCTCGGCGAGAAGCCTGCCCTGTCGGATGACCGCCACGCGATCGCAGACGCGCTCGGCCTCGAGAAGATTGTGCGTGGTGAGAAACACCGTGACGCCTTCTTCGCGCGCCAGTGAGACCAGTTCGGATCGCAGCCCCACGGCCGTCGGGGTATCGAGGCCTGCCGTCGGCTCATCGAGGAAGAGAAGCGAAGGACGGTGCAGGAATGCCCGGGCCAGAGCCAGCTTCTGCTTCATACCCCGTGAGAAATCCGCGACCGGGTCATCCCGGCGGTCCCAGAGATCGATCTCCTCCAACAAGGCTCGAATTCGCGAGTCCCGGTCGCCTCTCGGCAACCGTGCCACCCGGGCGAAGAAGTCCAGATTCTGCCTCGCGGTAAGCCGTTCGTAGAGACCGTCATTCTCCAGAAGCACCCCGACCTGTTCGCGGATCTCCGCGGCCCGGCTCCGAATATCCCGGCCGAGTACCGTGCCGCTGCCGGCCGAGGGCTCGAGAAGACCGAGAAGGAGTCGGATCGTCGTCGTTTTCCCTGCCCCGTTCGGACCCAGGAACCCGAAGATCGACCCTATCGGGACCTCCAGATCAAGATCTTCGAGGGCCGTCACGCCATCGAAGCGGCGCGAGAGACCCTCGGTATGGATCGCCAGAGTCAACGGATCACGGAGTCAGACGCTCGATGTCGGCGTCCACCATCATACGCACCAGTTCCTCGAAGCTCACTCGCGGAACCCAGCCGAGCCTCTCCTCGGCCTTCGAGGCATCGGCACAAAGCTCCTCGACATCGGCCGGACGGAAGAACCGCGGGTCCTCCATCACGTACGCTTCCCAGTCGAGCCCGACGTGATCGAAGGCCACGCGACAGAGATCTCGCACCGAATGCATCAGGCCGGTCCCGATCACGTAGTCCTCCGCCTCTTCTTCCTGCAGCATCCGCCACATCGCGTCCACGTAGTC
>JARRPS010000392.1:0-3647 GCA_037382625.1 Gemmatimonadota bacterium
GAGATGGAAGATCGAGGTCACGTCGGAAGCCACCCGACGAAGCGACGCACCGAGGCCGAGATCGGCGCGCGCGATGTCGCCTTCCACGCAGCTCACCCGGCCCCGGAGCTTCGGCTCGGCGAGCTCGAGTTCCTCGATCCGACGCCGGGCCCGGTCGGCGAATTGGGGCTGGACGAGGCAGATGGCCGTCGTCCCCTCCGAACGTGAAAGAACGCGGGGCAGCAGCTCCGACCCGAGAAAGCCCGGAAACCCGGTGAGGAAGACCCGGCTCATCGGCCTCGCGGAAGACCACGGGGGAACCGGAGCAGCGCCGTGGCGATCCGCCGTCCGCCGGGTCGCCGCGCCCAGGAGATCGCCTCGGAGATGGAGATCCCACGCTGCTCGGCGATCGTCTGGGCCTGCGTGTACTTCAGCAGCCCTTCCCGTCCGTGCCTGCGTCCGATGCCCGAGTCCTTCATGCCGCCCATCGGCGCGTCGACCGATCCCCACGCGGCCGCATAGGCCTCGTTGATGTTCACGGTCCCCGCTTCGATCCTGCGGGCCAGCGCGACCGCGGCTCGCGTGTCCCCCGACCAGAGGCTCGCGTTGAGCCCGTACCGGCTGTCGTTCGCGAGTTCCACGGCCTCTTCATCCGTCTCGAAGGGTCGGACCGCCGCCACGGGACCGAAGGTTTCCTCGGACCAGATCCGCATCTCCGGGGTGACGCCCGTGAGCACCGTCGGCTCGAAGAACCACGGACCGATGTCCGGGCGCGCGTTGCCGCCGGCGCGGACCGTGACACCCTTGGCGACCGCGTCCTCGACGTGCGCCGACACCTTGTCCAGCTGTGCCGGGGAAGAGAGCGACCCGACGTCATACCCCCAATCGAGACCCGTTCCCAGCCGGAGCGCCGCGGTCCGCTCCGTGAAGCGGGCGAGAAAGGCGTCGTGAATCGACCGATGCACGTAGATCCGCTCGATCGCGATGCAGAGCTGTCCGGCATTCGCGAAACAACCCTGCAGCGCGCCCTCGACCGCCTTCTCCAGGTCCGCGTCGCCGCGCACGATCATCGCGTTCTTGCCGCCCAGTTCCAAGCTCGCGCCGGTCAGGCATTCGCCCGCCGCCGCCGCCACGATCCGGCCGGTCTCCGTGCTGCCGGTGAACGCCACATAATCGGCCGCCCGCACCAGCGCGGCTCCCGCTTCGGGGCCCTCACCCGATACCACCTGGAACAGATCCGCGGGCAGTCCTGATTCCGACAGCTTCTCCGCAATCCAGAGAGCCGTGTGCGTGGTCTGGAGATCGGGTTTCAGGACCACGGCATTTCCGGCGAGCAGTGCTGGAATCGCATCCGTCGCGCCGAGACTGAGAGGGTAGTTCCAGGGGGAGATGATCCCTACGACTCCATGCGGCTTTCGCAGCTCCAGCACTCGCGTCAGGCGGGGCAGCACTCCTCGACGGCGTTTCGGCTGCAGGAGGCCCGGGGCCCGCTCCTGGTAATACGCAGTCGTGATCGCGACGTCCGCGACTTCTTCGAAAGCGTGCGCCCTCGCCTTGCCCGTCTCCAGCTGCACGATGTCGAGGATCTCGTCCTGGCCCTCGAGAAGCAGATCCTGGAATCGGTCGAACAGCCTCGCTCTGCGCCGCGCGGGCGTCGCTCGCCATTCTTCCGAGGCCGCCCGCGCCCGATCCACGGCCGATTGCACATCCTCCGCGTCGAGCGCGGGAAGATGAGCCAGGACTTCGCCCGTGAACGGAGCCCGGATCTCTCTCATCCCCGGGCGTCCGGCCGCCGGAGCGAGCCGACGTCGGAGATATCATTGACAGGGGATCCCGCCAGGGAGGCGGCCCCGGCCGGTTCGGAGGCATGGTCTGCGCGTTCGTGGCTCACACTCCGGACGATAACTCGCCGAACCGGGCGGCGCCAAAGGCGACCATCTCCTAGATTCGCCCGGCCGGGGGGCGACACGTCACTCCCGGCCCCAGACACCCGAAGGCAGGGAGGATCGAGAGGCGATGGTCCCCGGCAGCAGGAGAGAGTCCCGTAGAGGCGCCCTTCGCGCGAGTATCGTGCGAGTCGGACCCTCCCGGCGCCGGAGCTCCGGGCTGTTGCTCGTCTCACTCGCGCTGCCACTTCCCGCGCTTCTGCCGCCCATCCAGGCTCGAGCGCTGGCGCAGGAGGCTCCGGAATTTCCCGCCTCCGGGACCCACGACGGACTTCCGGCTCGAGATACGCTGTTTCTCATCGGAGATGCACGCATCGATCCCGGTCTCGCGGCCCGTGGGCGGAGCGAACCAGACCTCGTCACCGCCGCCTGGCGTCGGGCGCTCGGCTTCGTCGAGTGGACGGACGGTGCCGTACTCGTCGCGGATGGGGCGTCGAACTACGTGGAGCTCGCACGAAAGGACCCGCGCCTGGCCGACTCCGTCCGAACGGCGGTCCGGGCCGGCGCCTGGTCACCCGTCGGCGGCTGGTGGACCCGAGGAGACCCGGGCTCACTGAGCGGAGAATCGTTGATTCGGCAGGGACTGTACGGTCAGCGGGCCTTCGAGCGTGTCCTCGGTCGTCGACCGACCGTGGCCTGGCTCGATGCCGGCAGCCGTCTCCCCTCCACGCTGCCCCAGATCCTGGGGGGATCCGGCTTGACGTCGCTCATAAGGGTCGGCTCCGAGGCGGAGCGCGGTGAATCCATCCCGGGCACTCAGGCCACTCCGTCGGCACTCTACTGGGAAGGAAACGACGGTACGCGGATCCAGGTGTACCGCCCCTACGACTATGGCGACTTCGCCGATTTCGAGTTCGAATTTCCGGGCCCACGGGCGGTCGGCGAAGGTGGAAGAGGGCACCGGCTGGCGATCTACGGCGTTCGAGATCCCGAGTGGGAGTCCGCTGCCACCGGCTCGATCGCCGCGCCTGCGGGGGAATCGTTCGAACCCGTCGAGCGCGATCGCCGACCGACCGGTGCGCAGAGCGCAGTCCCGGTCGTGCGATTCGCTTCCCCGGAGCGCGCGCTGGCCGCGATTCGAGAGGCGGGCGGCGGGGAGCCTCCCACCGCGTCCGGTGAGATCGTGCCACCCGGAGCTTTCTCGATGCCTTCAGAGGCCGGGTCGGCAACAACGCATGCCGACGGAGAGACCGCGGCCAGGATTCGCACCGAGTCGGTGCTGCAGACCGCCGAAGCCGTATCGGCCGTTGCCGCCGGGCTGCCCGGCGCCGTGGCGTATCCGGGCTCCACTCTGGAGTGGATCTGGCGCGAGCTTCTCGAGGCGGCGGCGCTCAGCCGCGACCCGTCCGGGAGGGGCGCCACCGACATGGCCAGGCATGAGGTCCTGGCGTCCGCATCGAACACGGCAGACTCTCTCATCACGGAGATGTTCAACGTGATCCGCGCCGAGATGGAGACGGACGCGGAACCGATCGGGGCCTATGTGTTGTTCAATCCGCTGGCACACGTCCGCCGCGGGGTCGCCTTCGTGGAGATCGGTCGCGGTGGTCGCGAGGAAGGTGCGCGTTCGGAGGCGCGCGACCTCCTTCTCGTCAACGTACCCGAGATCCCGGCCCTGGGCGCGATCGCCCTTCCGATCGGAGCCGACGGTCTTCCCGGAGTCCTCCCCGCCGACATCCAGCCCCCTGCAGCCGGCGACCTGTGGCTCGAGAACGCCTTTCT
>JARRPS010000393.1:0-2181 GCA_037382625.1 Gemmatimonadota bacterium
ACGTAGTTCCGCCAGTCCACTCGGATCGCGATGGAACGGGCGAGGTAGAACTTCGCCGCGGCGCCGTAGTTCCACGTGAAGGCGCCCTCCCAGCCGGAGTCCACCAGACCGGGGTTGTACGAACCGTTGTTCGGGATCCGGACGCTGTCGATCGTGAACGACGACCAACCCGCGCCACCGAGGAGCCCGATCTGGAAGGCCTTCGCCGGCTGGAACCAGTAGGCCAGGTCACCACCGAAGTTCACTCCTTCGGCCTCGACCGGGCGGTTAGGCGAGCCGTAGACGACACCTTCGCCATCTACGCTGTTCGCGTTACGAGGATTCCCATCGCCTGAAAACGTGACGGTGGGCTTCGTCAGGTAACCGAAGAAGCCTTCGATCCCGAAACCGCCGCCGAACACATAGCCGAGACGACCACCGAAGTAGTGGTTGTTGTCGATCTCGAACGGAGTCGGGTCCATTTCGGTCTCGTCACCGCCGAGGCCGTTCAGAACTCCGTAATAGGCGTTGATCTCGAGTCCGCGCTGGCCCCATTTCTCCTGAGCCTGCATCGGCTGCGAGACAATGAGGAGCCCGGCGCAAAGCACGAGCAACGAACGAAGGTGTTTCATGTCCCCCTCCTGGATGATCGCTGGGACGGATGCGCAATATCCCCTGCTAACGGCAAGAGACGAAAATATAGTGACCTGCCCGAATTGCAACAAGCCGCCTCGCATCAGGGCGAACAGCGGCTATCTTGGCGCCTCGGTCGCGTAGCCCTTCGTCCATCGTCAGCGGGAGATCCGTGACGACTCGTGGCAGGCCAGCATTCCCTCGGGTTTTCGTTCGGGCCCTCGTGACGACCGGCTTCCTGGTCGGGAGTGCCGGCGCGTCGGGCGCCCAGGAAATCGACGTCCAGCCGCCTGCACCAACCATCGATCGGGTCGAGATCACCACCGAGAACGTGTTCTCCGAAGAGGAAGTCCGCGATAACTTCATCTTCCGACTGCTCAACAAGATACGGTTCGACACCAGCCCCAGGGTCGTCCAGAAGGAGCTTCTCTTCGGACCGGGTACGACGCTGGACTCGACACAGCTCGCCGAAACAGAGAGGAATCTGCGGCGCCTGGGGATCTTCCGCTCGGTAGAGGTGGACACGACGACCCGCGGGGACAGCCTGATCGTAGACGTGACCACGCGAGATTCCTGGAGCACACAGCCGATATTCAGCTTCTCCTTCTCGGGCGGCACCCTCACGGGAAGGATCGGGCTTTCGGAGAAGAACCTGTTCGGATCCGGGAACCAGGCCCGGGTCGCGTACAGAAAGGGGGTCGATCGCAACGCCCTCGAGCTCGACACGCGACTCCGCAGACTGTTCGGCAGCCAGATCGATGTAGCGGGATTGTACTTCGGGCTGAGCGACGGTGACATCGGGGAGTGGTACGTGGGAGACCCGTGGCGGTCGGCCGAGGATCGCCGCGAGATCGGCTATGGAGGCGACTACTCGAATCGGAAGATTCCCCAGTATCGGGTCTTCTCGGCGTCGGCGACGGACACGACGTTCTATCGTTACCGGGGATTCGGGCAGGGCTTCTCGCTCGGATTCTCGACGGTCGCCCGCAGCGGACGCTACGTCCGGCTCGGGGTCCAGGGCGCCTTGCGAAACGATCGGTATCTGTTCGAGGTGGACACGGCGAGCGTGCTCGCGCCCCCGGATTCGGTCAAGGCGTGGATCGGGGGATTCGTGGAGTCGCGCAGCGACCGGTTCGAGGTGTTCCAGTACCTCAACGGATTCAGTCGCGAAGACGTGGACCTGAGTCCGTATGTCTCCGCCGGCATCCGCCTCGCCCCCGAGTCCTTCGGTTACGATCGGGACGGCATCGGGCTGGCCGGCAGTATCGGGACCGGTGCGCGCACGGGGCCCGTGTTCCTGAGACTGGACCTGCGTGCCAATGCCCTGTTCACGAGCGTCGGCGTCGATTCCGGCCGGGTGGTGCTGAACCTGAGCGCAGCGGCGAAGCCGGCCCGGAAGCATGCGATTCTGCTGGGCGCCTTCGGCGGAATCCTCGAGAACCCTCCTCCCGGCAGCGAATTCGATCTCGGCTTCGACCGGGCCCCGCGAAGTTACGATCCGCACTCCTTCGTGGGCACCCGCGCGGTGTCCGGCACGGTCGAATATCGTTGGTACGTATGGGACTCGCT
>JARRPS010000394.1:0-2168 GCA_037382625.1 Gemmatimonadota bacterium
GGCAGGGCGGAGGCTCGTCTCTCGAATCGTGGGCACCGCATTCTGATGGCCAGCCTCGATGCCTACTGGGCGGTGACTCTCGACGGCGCCTCCTCGAACAAACTGATTCAGATCGCGGAGGTCGAACTCCGCACGCCGCAAATCGTCGGCCTCCACCTCGGGGCCAACGCGCGACTGTACCGGCAATCGAGCTCGTATCCGGACCGGCGAACCGGCCACGAATCGCTGTCCAGCGTATCGGTGTTTCTCGGCACTGGCGGCTGAAAAGTCCCGGTCAGCCGGCCCGGGACTCCGTATCCGTCGAGGCACGGCGGCCTCGGAGTCCTCCGAACAGGTTCCGCAGCGCGCCGATGGGGCCGGACGGAGGATCTACGAGCAGTACCAGGTCGGAGACGGCCGGATCGCCACGCTGCTCGCGTACGCGTATGGATTCCGGAGCCATCGGGACACCGTTGCTTTGCGAATCCTGTCGAGCTTTCGCCGCCGCAGTGGTCGAAGGCTCGTGCCGATCGGGCGGGGCCGACGTGCGCGGGGACGGGGAGGGGTGGGCCGGCTCCCGTCCGTCGGACCGGGAAACAGCACCGGTCGCCGTGGCCCGTGATGCCAATCCCGGTTCCGTGCTCTCCCTCTCCAGGCGGCGAACACGTTCGTACAACTCGCGCTCGCGGTGCTCATGTTCCTCGATCTGCTCGAGCAGCGCCTCGAACTCGGCTTCACCCAGCGCCACGAGCTCCGCCGCCTGCTCCTCGGCTTGGGTCACGAGCTCCGCCGCGCGAATCCGGGCGTCCGCGAGAATCTGACCGCCCTTCTCGATCTCCTCGTCTTCTCGGAGCTTCAGTTCTCGGAGCGACGACTCGAACTCCTCTCGGCCCTGGGCGGCGAGGCGGGCTGCCTTCGCCTCGGCTTCCTCCAGGAGGGCCTGGGCGCGGCCTCGCGCCTCCAGGAGCAACTCCTCGGCCTCGGTAGCCGCCGCAGAGCGAACCTTCAGCGACTCGGTCGCGTCCTCCTCCGCTCGAGCCAGCTTGCGCTCCCTCGCGGTCGCGGAAAGTTCCCGCTCCCGCTGGAGTCGCTCTCGGCTATCCGACATCAGTCGGGCCAACTCCTGCTCGGCCCTCCGCCGGGCCGACTCCAGCTCCCGAATCCTGTCAGCCAGGATCTTCTCCGCCTCTTCTCGCCGGCGAAGCTCGTCGAGCGCATCCTCGAGCGCCTGACGAACGCTTTCGGCGTCCTCATCGACCGCCTCTTCCGGTCGGGACGCCGCCGTCCGCTGGTTCACGAGCCCGCAGAGACCCCGGTACTGATCTTCGACCCGAGCGGCTCGCTCTTCGACCTGCTCGACTCTTCCCGCAATTTCCGCCTGTTCCGCGTCCAGTTCCGCACGGCGGGCGTCCAGCTCTGCCGCACTCGCCAGGAGTTGTTTCGCCCCGCGGGAGTTCCTTATGGCTGCGATGAAAACTGTCGGAATCAGCACGACCAGGGCGACCAGCGCGGCGACCTGAGCCAGCAGGATGGAATCGCGCATGTACGATGCGATCGTGCCTCCCAGCACGAGCACACCCCCCGTGCCAAGTAGCAAAGTCGTTCGCACCGTGGATCTGCGAGTCGTCACGATCGGCTCTCGCGACATCAACTCCGTCCCCCAAGTTCCGAGTGCGGTTCCAAGGTACCGCGCGATCTTCAGCAGATGAGCTCCCCTCAATATAGTCGACGTACACGAAAAGCCGAAGTCCCATCCGCTCCTTGCGCAAATCCGATACCCGATCACCTGTATCCCGTATGTGGCATGGCGACAGTGAATTACCACTCGGACCCTCGGACGGGGCAGCGTCATTGATGCACAGGGGCAGCGTTGCGCCTTTCCCTCAGGTGGCCGGCATGATCAGATTCGTGGCCGGCCGGCGCGGCATGGGAGAGATTGGTGCGAGGCTCCGGGGACTCACCCTTCCGGATGGGAGAGACGGATGTATCGAACGGAACGGATCGCGATCATTGGCGGAGGAAACCTCGGGCGGTGCATAGCCTCGGGACTGGTTTCCGCCGGAATCGTGAGTCCCCCGGCCGTGACGATCACGCGCCGGCGCCCGGGTCTGCTCTCCGATCTTCGCTCTCAGGGATTCGAGACCGGCGACGACAACCGGAGGGCCGTGGCCGACTCCGACGTCATCCTG
>JARRPS010000395.1:0-2166 GCA_037382625.1 Gemmatimonadota bacterium
GCTCGGATTCGGACATCGAGATCTGCCTCCAGTCGTCGAAGTACGGCGGTCACGGCCTCGTCCACCTCCGCATCGGTGAGCGTCCGATCGGAAGCGCGGAACACGAGGCGCCATGCAAGGCTCCTGCGCCCCGATTCCACACCTTCCCCCTCATATACGTCGAACAGGCGCAGGCTCGACAGACGCGACGGAGCTGCGTCCCGGATGACCGCGGCCACCTCCGATGCCGGCACGGAGGCGTCGAGCGTGAACGCCAGATCTCGAGCCACCGGCGGGTACTGCGGAAGCGGTTCGAACCGTCTGCGGTCATCGGTCTGGACCGAAGCCAGTCGAAACTCGGCTGCGAAGACGGGCGCCGCCCACGGCGGGGCGTCGAGCGCCGCGGCCCTGACGCGACCGGCGATTCCCGCGAGCAGGCCGCCCTCACCGACCTCGTAGGCTTCCTCGTCGAGCCAGGTTTCCCAGCCGAAGGGACGGGAAAATTCGTCCTCCCTGCGCGTGAATGGCGCCACGGGGCCGAGGTCCAGCGCATCCACGGCCTGTTCGACGAGACCCTTCAAGTCCCAGAGATCGACTTCCGACGCCGGATCACTCCAGTGTCCGGGGCCGCGATCGCCCGTAACGAGAAACGCGAAACGGCGCTCCTCGGCAAAGGGATTCGAGGCGTCCCGCTCTCCCGGTGACGGATCGGCCGGAGGCGTCGAAGGCCGCGGAGAACGACGGCCGAACACGGTCCCCACCTCGAACAGCCGGACGCTCCGTCTCCCGCGGAGCCAGTTGTGCTCCAGCCGGCTCAACAGCACGGGCACGAGGTCGGTGCGAAGGAACCCCTCGGCTCGTGAAAGCGGCTTCAGAAGCGGCACCCTTCCCTCGGCGGACCGGCTCTCGGACACGAACGGTACGCTGCGAGCCTCGAGGAATCCCTCGCCGACGAAGACTTGCCGAACACGATCGCTGCGCTCGCGGTCCGGGGCGTCGGCCACCGAGCTCGGCCGGAAGCTTCGCGGCTCCTCGGGAAAGGCGTCGTACCCGTGCCGACGCGCCACTTCCTCGAGCAGATCGGCCTCCGTGCTCACGTCACCCCGCCACCCGGGCACGTCGAAGCGAAGCCGATCCTGCGTGCCGTCATCGCGCGCCGTGAAACCGAGCGGCACCAGCAGCTCTTCGAGCCGGGCTCGCGGGAGATCCAGCCCCAGCACCTGTCGAACCCGCGCGGGCCGAAGCTCGACCACGGCCGGAGCCGGCGGGGGACCGCCCACCCGGATTCCCGTCGCATCGGCCTCGCCCCCGGCGATCGCCAGAATCAGCTGCACGCAGCGAGATAGGGCCGATTCCAGTCCCGTCTCGTCGATTCCCCGCTCGAACCGGTACGAGGCATCGGTGGCCAGACCTGCCTCCGCTGCCGTGTGCCGAGTGTGCGTCGGATCGAACGCGGCACACTCGATGAGCAGGTCGACCGTGCCGGCCGAGACCTCGCTCTCCTCTCCGCCCATGACTCCGGCCAGCGCGATAGGGCGCGCATCGTCGGCGATCACCGTCGAGGCCGGGGTGAGGGCATGATCTTCGCCATCGAGAGTGCGAATCGTCTCTCCCTCCCGTGCAGCCCGGACCCGGATCTGTTGACCTCCGACCTTTTGGAGGTCGAAGGCGTGCAGCGGCTGATTCGACTCGAGGAGGATGTAGTTCGTCGCATCCACCACGTTGTTGATCGGTCGGGCGCCGGCACCCCGCAGGCGGGCCTGCAGCCAAGCGGGCGACGGACCGATGCTGACGCCCCGAATGATCGCGCCGAGATATCGGAAGCAGCGCTCCCCATCCTCGATCCTGATCTCGACGCCACCGCCGTGGGCCTCCTTTTCCCCCTCCGACCACCGGGGCTCCCACGGACCGCCCGGGATCTCCGTGAGGACGACGCCCGGACCCCCCTCGGGAACGAGTTCGCGCGCGACCCCGGCATGACAGGCCAGGTCGATGCGATTGGGCGTCAGATCGAGTTCGAGGCGCGCGTCGGGAAGAGACATCGCCGCTGCGAAACTCTCACCCGGTTCGAACTGTCCCTCGAGTTTCAGGATGCCACCGGCGTCCCGGCCCAGCTCCAGCTCCTTCTCGGAGCAGAGCATGCCATGGCTCAACTCACCCCGGATCTTCCGGGACTCGATCCGAAAT
>JARRPS010000396.1:0-2159 GCA_037382625.1 Gemmatimonadota bacterium
CCGGCCGGCAGCTCCTTCGCCTCCCGGTCGCGGCGGAATAACCGGCCACCCCGCGATCCCCCGAGCGTCAATTCGGCTCCCCGCCGCAGGAGCCAGGCGCCTTCCCTCAGTCCCACCACCGGTTGCCGGTTGCGAACGTGAAATTCCCGGATGCGCGTCTCGCGGGTCTCGCCCATGTGCGTGGAGTCGGGTTCGGGATCCAGGTAATGAGGGTTGATGTTGAAGGGGACGAGCCCGAGCGCCTCAAACGACGGGGGATACACGATCGGCATGTCGTTGGTGGTGCCGATGGTCGCGCCCGCGACGTTCGAGCCGGCGCTCGAACCCATGTACGGCACTCCCTCCGCGACCCGTTCGCGAATCGGCTCGAGCAGACCGAGGTCGTACAACTCACGGAGCAGGAGAAAGGTGTTTCCGCCGCCGGTGAAGAGTCCCTCCGCCTCTCTCACGGCCTCGACGGCATTCGGGAAGGAGTGCAGGCCCTCCACGTCGATTCCCACGGGGGCGAGCGCCGCGGAGACGAGATCGGTGTAGTCGTCGTGGGCCAAGCCGCCCGGGCTGGCATACGGGATGAAGAGAATGCGGTCCCGGCCGGCGAAGTGATCCGCGATCGTCGGCCGACAGTATTCCAGGAATCCGCTCCCGTGGACCGTGGACGTGCTCAGAAGCAGTACCTTCTGCCGGTCGCGCATCGGATTCTCTCCTCCCTCTGGTACCGCCCGCTCGGCGAGAACGACGGGTTCCGACTCGAAAGACCCGGAAGCTGTCTCCCAACGTCGCCAGGAGCTCCGTCGACCGAAAGTGGCACCGGCTTGCGGTCGATCCGTTACCCCGGTCTGTTTGACCGCCATGCAGGAGATGGCAATCCAACCTCACGACGCCACGGAACTGGCGGCAGCCTTTCTCCAGACGGCGATCACGGTCGGTCTGGTGACGGTCTGCCTCTACCTGTACGCGCGATACAACAAAGCCTACTTCGCTCTCTGGGCGCTGGCGTGGGCGCTGTACGCGCTGCGGCTGGGCGCGATCATCAGCTTCCTGATCACCGAACGGTGGGGCTGGCTCTACTGGCATCAGGTCACGACCGGGTGGACGGCGCTCGCCTTCCTGTGGGCCGCGCTGGTGTTCAGCGATCAGCTCCGCTGGCGGAACCGGTACTGGATTCTCGTCGTGTTTCCGCCGCTATGGTCGTACATCGCGATCTATCGACTCGACAACTTTCTTCTCGCGGCCGGACCGGCGGTGTTGTTTCTCAGCGTCGCGACCTTCTTCACGGGCATCGCTCTCTGGCGGCACCACAGGCGGCTCGGCTCTCTCCCTGCTGCTCTGACCGCCGTAGCGTTCTTTCTCTGGAGCCTGCACCACCTCGACTATCCATTCCTGCGTGCGCGGGGGGCCTGGAATCCCTGGGGCTACTACCTGGACATCGTCTTCGAGCTGGCCATCGGAGTCGGCATTCTGCTTCTCGTGCTCGAAGACCAGTACCGGGGTCTGTCGGTGCTGTCGGCCCTGTCCGGCGATCTCCAGAGCGGAGAGGACGAGGACGAGGTTCTGGATGCCCTGCTGAACCGAATGTTCGCACTCCCGGCCGTGCTCGGCGCCGCCATGTACACGCTCTCTTCGGGCACCTTCGCGCGCGGAACCGGCGTATGCAGTTCCTGGAGTGGTCAGCAGCCCTCCGACGCGGCGGAATTCGCGATCGCTCGCGTGGTGACTACGGGCGAGCCTGCCGTGCTGCGCGACTGGCCCGGAGAGGAGGGCGATCGCAGGCACGCGTACACGGCGGCCCTGCCGATCTTCCGCGGCGAGACCATCCAGGGAACGCTGCTGGTCGTCGGGAGTTCGAGGGACCCGTTCGCAGTGCTCGACACGCCGTTCCTCATCGCTCTGGGGCACCAGGTGGGCGCAGCGATGGCCAATGCGGACCTGTATCGCCGGCTGCAGGAGCGCAAGGCGGAACTCGAGCGACTCGCGGGCCGCATGGTGCACCAGCAGGAGGAGGAGCGCCGACGGTTGTCGCGCGAATTGCACGATGAGAGCGCCCAGGTGTTTGCAGCGGTGAAGCTCCAGTTGGGGATGGCGCGGGAGTCGGCTGGCGCCGACACGCGGCCGGTGCTCGATCGGGCGATGGAACTGGTCGGCTCCGGAATCCGTAGCAT
>JARRPS010000397.1:0-2159 GCA_037382625.1 Gemmatimonadota bacterium
ACCTTGCGCAGGACCGTCTCGGCGTCCGTCCAACGTTCGGCATGGTACAGGGCGGCGGCGAAGAGTAATCGATGGTCGGTATCTATCTCGATTCGATCGGGCCGCTCCTCGAACCACCGGACGACTCGCTCCGCGGCAGGAATCGCTGCGGCGCGATGTCCGTGGTAGCGGAGCTCGAGGCCCACGGCGAGAATGAAGAGCGGGGCAGCGGCCGTGGAGTCGGACAGGCTCTCGAGACGGTAGAGTGCCCGATCGACCTCGTCTACTCGGCCGAGAGCAGCCAGGGCGCGCGCCTCCAGATACTCTCGCTCCAGCCGGGTCAGCCCGCCCAGTCGCTGAATGCGCTGCGTGGCCTCGAGCTCGGCGTCGAACTCGCCCAGCATGTGGTGGGCATCTGCAAGGCGGCGTTCTATCCAGATCCGGACCCCGACGTCGTCCGAATGAGGATCCTCGATGTCCTGCAGAGCTTCGACCACCTCTCGCGGCCGGTTCGTGGCGAAGCAGTAGAATGCGAGCCCATCGCGTCCGCCGTATTGGCGAGGCAAGAGCTCCACCGCCCGTCGCTGCATCCAGTAGGCCGTTTCGAGATCGCGTTCGAACCACGCGCGGGTCGCGTCATATTCGTAGCGTTGCACTTCCGTCATGGTCGACCTGAAACGTTCGCCGATGAGGCGATTCAGCGAATCGGCCGTGCCGAGCTGGCCGAGATTGTGGTGAGCGACGATCTCCCGATAGAGCGGAAGCCAGAATGTCGTGTCGTGTTCCCAGGCTGCCTGATACCGGGTGACTGCCTCCTCGTACCTTCGTTCGGCAATGAGATCATCGCCTTCCATGAGGAGCCGGCAGGCTTCCACGATGGGGAAGGTCGAGAAGGCAAATGTGGGCAGGGTGGGGCTGAACGCATACAGCAGCCCTCCGGCAAGCCTGCTTCCGAGCTCATCGAGGCCGGATCCGCGTGACTCCTCTGATCCTGCTGCGAGATCGAGGGAACCCGCCTGTGTTCCTCTGCGACCATCGACGATGCGCACGGCGATGGCGAGACTGTCACCGGCTGTCGAGTAGGCGCCCGTGATCACGAGGGCCGCTCCCGTGGCCTGAACGACCGCGCTCACGAGACGGCCGGCGTCCGCGCTCTGAGCCGCAGCGGCCGCCTGGGACAGCGGAACGACTTCCCCGACCTGCTCCCGCTGAAGCCGGGTCGTGATCCGCTCGGCCGTCAGCTCGCCCAGGTCATCCCACGCCGGATCGCCGGTGCGGTTCTCGAACGGGAGCACGGCCACCCGCTGCGGCACGATCTCGAGGCTCTTGACGCCACCGCGGCCCGCGAACCACTGCGTGGCGATGACGCCGAAGGCCAGAAGCACGAGGGCCACGGCAGCGCTACCCACCCGCTTCCAGACCCGGCGCTCGGGCGTCGCCTCGGCCCACAGCTCAGGCCGCTCCAGTGCCTGAATGAGTGCTTCCGCTGTCGTGTGCCGATCGGCCGGCGACTTCGCCAGCAGCTTCTGCGTCACTCGATCGAGGCCCGCCGGCACAGTGTCCCGGATCACGCGCAGCGCAGTGGCCGTTTCCGTGAGCCGCATGGCCGCCGTCGCCTGCGGGGTGGGTCCGGTGAGCGGAGGCACTCCTGCCAGCATCTCGTACAGCACGCAGCCGAGCGCATACAGGTCGATCCGAGCGTCCACCTCACCGCCGCTCGCCTGCTCCGGACTCATGTAGGCCGGTGTGCCCACGGCCAGCCCCGTGCTGGTCAGCGCCTCGCCGTCGCCGGCCACGGCCCGCGCCACCCCGAAGTCGGCGATCAGCGCATGCCCCTCGGCCAGCAGGATGTTGGCGGGTTTGATGTCGCGGTGGACCACCCCGTGCCGATGCGCATGGCCCAGCCCGTCGGCGACCTCACGGGTGATGCGGATCGCCTCGTCAATGGGGAGCTGACCCTCCCGATCCAGGCGGGAGCGGAGCGACTCGCCGTCAACGTATGGCATGACGTAGTAGAGCAAGTCGTCCGCCTGGCCCGAGTCGAGGAGCGTAAGGATGTGAGGGTGGTCCAGGCCGGCTGCGATCTCGATTTCGCGCTGGAAGCGCTCCGCGCCCAGCGAAGCGCTCAGCTCGGGGTGAAGGACCTTAATGGCGACCTTGCGGTGGTGCTTAAGGTCTTC
>JARRPS010000398.1:0-2147 GCA_037382625.1 Gemmatimonadota bacterium
TGATCGAGCCACCAGTCCCGTCCTGATCGACTCGATACTGGAAGGTCTCTCCGTCCGCCGGGATCGTGACAGGCGTCAAGAGGGCGCCCAGCGTTCCCGTCGCATCCGGCCTGGGCCAGGGCGACGACAGGGCCGCCATGGTCTCCCGGTTGAGCTGGACGAGCGCCGAGCGCTCGTTCACCTCCTCGACGGCGTAGTTGGCCGTGTTGGGCTCC
The DNA here is from genome assembly GCA_037382625.1 of Gemmatimonadota bacterium. Lineage (GTDB taxonomy): Bacteria > Gemmatimonadota > Gemmatimonadetes > Palauibacterales > Palauibacteraceae > Carthagonibacter. The sequence continues at coordinate 216 of JARRPS010000398.1, forward strand.
ATGGTGAGGTTGCGAAACGACTCGGTCTGACGGACCACCGGGCGACCGTTCCGCAGCCCCACCTCGGACACGGTCAGGTTGAACGTGGTCGTGGGAGCGGTCGTGTCGTAGTCGACCTCGATCCGCAGGGAATTGCCCCAGCGTCCAGGATTGTCGACGGCGACGCCGGCGACACGACGTCCGGCCCGGGCCTGGAACATATCGGCTCCAGCTCCCGTCACGGTGACGCGGGCGGTGTCGATCGAACCGGCGCCCACGCGTACGACGTACGCCTCCGTTCCTCCGTTCAGGAAGAACTGTTGAATCGCGTAGCTGGCTTCGCTTTCCCGGTGCAGGCCACCGAAAATCCGCTCGAAGTCAGCATAGCTGAAGATCCGGATGGGGACGTCGCTGGGTCCTCGCTCGAAGAAGTCGATGAAAGCGGCTGTCGAGGTCGAGACCCCTACGATGGTCCGAACGCCGCTCGGGACCTCTTCGATGTAGACGCCTGGGAACGTAGGAGCGGTCGGCATGCTTCTCTCCCTTTGCGCGGCTGCGACGGCGGGCCGTCCGAATCGATCGGACGACGACCGAAGGCGAAGCCGAACCCCGGAGACCCCACGCCGAAGGGCGAGCGGAGTCCGCCGAAGCCCGACTGAATGAACAAGTAATCAGCGCCCGTCCCACGGCCGTACCGCTATCGTGTCACCGGCGTCTCAAGAGCGTCTCAAGCGGATCGGGACGGGCCGATCCGGGGCCTCCGCTTGGATTCAGCATGCCCCCGGCCTCGCCGAGCGCCTGGTTCAGACGCTCCTCGTCTTCATCGAGCAGCGCATCGTAGAGGTCCCGAGTGCGGCGCATGGGTTCGACACCGAGCTCGTCGTCGAGTGCCTTCCTGCATTCGAAATACTGCTTGATGGCGCGGCCGCGATCTCCCTGAAGGTAGTACAGCACCATCAGCTCACGGTGCGCGTGCTCCCGCATCGGGTCGGTCGCCAGCAGGCGCTTCGTGTATTCCGCCGCGGCGACCCACTCGCCGCGACTCACATGGTGGATCACCAGGCGCTCGAGGGCTTCCAGAAACATCCCACGCAGACGATCCTGTTCCTCAATCAGCCAACTGTCGTACTCCCCTTCGAGCAGATCCCCTCGGTAGAGCTCGACCGCTTCCCGCAGTCCCGCCGCGATCGTGGGGGCGCACGCCTGGAACGGCCCCTTCGCTGCCGACGCCCGGTTCTCGAACTCCTCCACATCGAGCCAGTAGGAAACGGTCGGTGTGAAGCCGACCTCGTCGCGGCCGGCGCTGACGTACTCCTCCGACTCCTGCAGGCTGGCGCTCTTCCCGAGCGTGGCCCGCACCCGCCAAAGCGCCGTCCGGAGGCGCGTCCTGGCGACCGCCTCGGGCCGCTCCCCCCACAATGTGCCCGCAACCCGGTCGCGTGACTGCATGTGCCCACGGTGTAACGTGAGGTAGGCGAAAAGAAGCTTCGACCGCCGGGTCGGAAAGTGGGGCACCACTCGACCCGACAGCGTAATGTCGAGTGGGCCGAACAGCCGGATCTGCAAGCCCGCATTCGGGCCTGCACGGGCGCTGGTACTCACGGGCATGGCCTCCTGCTCCGGATGGACTCCTGCACCGGTTGCTTGACCGGGACCCAACACGGTACAGGGGGGCTCCTTAGTATTTCGAGGACCCGGTGCTCCGTCCGTCGGGAGATGCCCCAGAGCTAGAGTCGGGGGCAGCCCTCGTACGCGGGTTTGCTGCACGCGAGGTTCGTCTCGCGCACCTGTACCTACGGGCCGATATCCTGCGGAGCGAGACATCCACGGATCCTGCTGCGGGGCATTGGACTGTGTTCACGAGTCCCGCGGCGGGGTTCGAGGTTTGGACGATGCCGAGTCTCCTTCTTCCGCGACTCGAGGACGCCCCGGGACGCGATGGACTCGGCGGCG
>JARRPS010000399.1:0-2775 GCA_037382625.1 Gemmatimonadota bacterium
TGCGATCCTGGACGCCGTCGCGACCGGTGACGGCACGGAGCTGCTCCCGGCCGTGCTCCGGATGCAGGAAAGGGTTCCGAACGATCGCTGGGCTCCCTTCCTGCGCAATCACGATCAGGTAAGGACAATGACTCTCCTCGATGGAGAGGAGGCGGAAGCGAAGCTCGCCGCGGCGCTGCTGCTCACGCTTCCGGGTCTTCCGTTCGTGTATTACGGGGAAGAGATCGGGATGACGGGCGACAAGCCGGACCCGAGAATCCGCACTCCCATGCACTGGGAGATCGGTCCGGCCGCCGGTTTCACGGACGGGGCCCCGTGGGAGCCGCTCCAGCCGGACTCGCTGACGGCGAACGTCCAGACTCTCGAGAACGAACCGGGGTCGCTGCTGAGTCTGTACCGGGACCTCATCCACCTGCGCTCGTCGAATCCCGCGCTGGGATCCGGTCGCATGATCGCGCTCGAGACGAACAGCCCGGCCGTCGTGGCGTTCGTGAGGCGCATTCAGGAGCAGGTGGTGCTCGTCATCGCGAACCTCGGCGCCGACGCGCTCGCAAACGTCCGCATCCGCGCAGAGTCAGGGGCGATCCCGGCCGGCGAGTACGTTCCAGAGGCCCTATTCGGCGGCGACACGGCGGCGGCCTTCCAAGTGGAGCCGGACGGTTCGATTCGCGGCTATTTCCCATTCGAGGTGCTCCGACCGAAGTCGGCCCACCTGTTCGCCCTCCGGCGAGCTTCCCGATGAGGAGACGCGAGTTCGTTCGGCACACGACGGTGGCCGGAACCGCCATCGCCGTCGGCCCGGGCTTCCAGCGCGAGTTCCGATCGAGAGATCGGTCGGGCTTCGGACGCATCGATTTCGACTCCGGCTGGCAATTTCTGCGGGCGGATGCGTCGGGCGCCGAGTCGCCCGGCTTCGACGACGGCGATTGGAGTCCTGCCAGTCTCCCGCACACGGCACGCGTCGAGAGTCTCGTGACCGGCGAGCCGGGCAGCGACACCTACCAGTGGCAAGGTATCTGCTGGTATCGCCGGACCTTCCAGATCGACCGTGGACAGGCCGGACGGAAATTCTTCCTCAGCTTCGACGGTGCGATGAACGTCGCGGACGTCTGGCTGAACGGAGAATTTCTCGGGCGACACCGGGGTGGGTGGCTGCCGTTCGGGTTCGACATTTCCGACCGCGTCCTGCCGGGCGAGGAGAACCTGGTCGCGGTCCGGCTGGACAACACCGACAACCCGATTACGGGCCCGAAGCCGCTGCCGCAGCTCGATTTCAATCCGTATCACGGGTTGTACCGGAGCGTCCGGCTCGTGGTCAAGGACCGGCTTCACATCACGGACCCGATCCTGGCGGATCGGCCGGCCAGTGGCGGCCTGTTCGTGACGTTCCCACGGGTTTCCGCGGAGTCCGCAACCGTCCGCGTGCAGGTCCATGCACTGAATGACGATTCCCGCCCGCGGGAGTTTCGCCTCCGGCTTCAGCTGACGGATGCCTACGGCCGCACGATCGCCGAGGTGGATTCGGACTCGGTCTGGCTGTCTCCCGGTGAGGAACAGGCCATGACGCGCGATCTCGTCGTGGACGAACCGAAGCTGTGGAGCCCGCGCGCCCCCCACCTGCATACGCTGCGAGCCTCGCTGATCGAACACGGCTCCCTGGTGGATGAAGAGAGGACGAGGATCGGAATTCGGAGATTCGACATCTCTCCCGACGGTTTTCGGATCAATGGAGAGCGGATCTTCCTTCGGGGCACGAATCGGCACCAGGAATATCCGTACATCGGCTATGCGCTCTCCGGTGCGGCGCAGCACAGGGACGCTCGGAAGATCAAGGACGCCGGGTTCGATTACGTCCGACTCTCCCATTACCCGCACGCCCCGGCGTTCATGGATGCCTGCGACGAGCTCGGGCTCGTCGTCATGGACTGCATCCCCGGCTGGCAGTACTTCAACCGGGATGATCCGGAATTTACAGAGCTACAGTACGAGAATTGTCGACGCATGATCCGCCGGGACCGAAACCACCCTTGCGTCATTTTGTGGGAAGTGTCGCTCAACGAAACACAAATGCCAGAGGAATTCATACGCAGGACTCACGAGATCGGACACGAGGAATACCCCGGTGAACGAGGAATACCCCGGTGACCAGTGCTGGACCTGCGGCTGGACCGAAGGATACGACGTTTTCATCCAGGCAAGGCAGCATGGCGGGTGTCGTGATGTTTCGGATCGGGCCTGTGTGGTCAGCGAGTACGGCGACTGGGAGTACTACGCCCAGAACGCCGGGCTCGCGCAGGACGCGTGGGCCGACCTGGCGCCCGACGAGGCGAACAGCCGCCAGCTCCGCTGGCACGGCGAGGCGGCGCTTCTCCAGCAGGCGACGAACTTCCAGGAGGCGCACAACGACAACCGGAAGACGATCGCGTTCGCCGACGGCCTCTGGGTGATGTTCGACTACAACCGGGGATACGCGCCCGACATCGAGTCATCGGGCTGCATGGACCTGTTCCGCCTGCCGAAGTTCGCGCGGGAATTCTTCCGGAGCCAGCGCCCGGCTGATGTGATGCTGCCACTGACCGACACCGGGCCGATGGTGTTCATCGCCAGCCATTGGACTCCGGTCTCGACACCGGACATCCGCGTATTCAGCAACTGTGACGAGGTCGCTCTCGTGCTGAACGGGGAGCAGATCGAGCGGCGCTCGCCCGACGCGGATCGCATCTCGACGCACCTCGCGAATCCGCCGTTCACGTTCCGGCTAGCACGCTTCGAACC
>JARRPS010000400.1:0-2124 GCA_037382625.1 Gemmatimonadota bacterium
GGAGACGGATCGGTGAGGACCATCAGGCGAAGACGCGCCGCGAGCCTCGGGCCGCCCACGCTTCGCCTGTCGTCCGGCATCAGCGTCCGCTCTCCGCTCGAATCCGGTTCTTGGCGTTGATATGCTCGCGGTTCGTGCGAGTGAATTCGTGCGATCCGTCCGGACGGGCTACGAAGTACAGATAGGGTACGTCTGCCGGGGAGAGCGATGCGTCCAATGCCGCCTCGCCGGGTGAGGCGATCGGGCCCGGGGGCAGGCCCGGCTGGGTGTAGGTGTTGTAGGGATGCCCCGCCACCGAGTCGATGTCCGCATAGAGGAGTCGTTCCCGCGGCTCTCCGCCGAGTGCGTACTGCACCGTCGGATCGGCTTGCAGAAGCATCCCGCGCTGAATGCGATTCCAGTAGACGCCGGCGATGACCGGTCGTTCCTCGGCGACCCGGGCTTCCTTCTCGACGATGCTGGCGAGCGTCACGAGCTCTCGTTCGCTGAGACCCAGAGATTTGAGTTTCGCCCGTCGCTCGAGGGTCCAGAACTCGTGGTAACGATCTACCAGCGCGAGGACAACGGAGCGAGCGGGAAGGTCCTCGGCGAAGCGGTACGTGTCGGGAAACACATAGCCCTCGAGTGTGGGGCCGGGCACCTTCAGTTCCGCGACAAAGGCCGAATCGGCCATGAGTCTTCGGACCGAATCCGGTGAATCTCCCGTGAACTCCGCTATGCGGGCGCCGATCTGACGCAGCGTGAACCCCTCCGGAATCGTCAGCGTGACGGTTTCGACCGAGCCCCGCTCCAGCTGCTCGAGCATCGCGAAGTATGAGGCGTCGCGGGCGAACCGATAGCGGCCGGCCTTCAGGCTTTCCTCTGCGCCCATCACCCGCGCTGTCAAGGCGAAGGCTCGCGGATATCGGACGAGACCGGCCGAGCGGAGGGCCTCGCCGACCTGGAGCGCAGTGGCTCCGGACGGGACCACGACCTCCGTCTCCTCTACCGGGTCGCCACCCTTGGACGATCCGGAATCGCACGCCCCGACCGCCAGGAGCACCGTCAGAAGACCCGGGCGCAGCGCCGTCAGCCGGCTCCGAGGCCGTGTCCTTCTGGTGATGCGATGTTCGCGCATTCAGCCCTCCGCCAGGTAGTCTTCCAGGAGGACGGTCGCCGCCATCATGTCCCGCCGACCCTTGCTCCGCCGCTTGACTCGCGGCAGCCCCGACTCTCTCAACCTCCGGTCCGCTTCCACTGAGCTCAACCGTTCATCCCGCTCAATGACGGGGATGCCCAGACGGTCCCTGATCCCGGCGCCGAACCGCCTCGTTTCCAGCGCCATCTCACCCTCACTGCCGTCCATGTTCAAGGGAATGCCCAGAAGCACCTCGGCAGGCTCGATCTCGTGCAACAGGGCGATCAGCTGGGAAGGAGGCTCGCCCGACGCGCCACGATACTCGATCACCGTGTGCGGCGATGCGAGAACTCGGCCGGGATCCGAAATCGCGATTCCGATCCGGCGACGACCGTAGTCGAGTGCCACGACTCGACCGGTTTCTGTGGTCAGCGTCCGACTCCCGCAGTGAGCGTTCGCGCCTCGACGCCGGCCCCGTAGTCGGGCCCGATTCGCGCCAGGAGACGGGGTGAACCGATGAGGAAGCGGATCGAGGCGTCTGTCGCATCGTCGTCAGGGCCTTCGATCAGACCAACGGGCTGTCCGGCCAGATCCGCAAGGAGGCCCCGCAGGAGCTCGCGGATCGTCTCTCCAGGCACCGCGGAGGCGCCGCGGTCCGCGATTCGAATCTCCAGCAACCCCGGGCCCGCCTCTTCGACGTGGAAGTCACCGAGGCCCAGGTCCCGCCACGAGCGGGCCACGGTCTCCCAATCGGGGCTGTCCGGCTTCGGTCTCTCTTCCATCGCGTCCCCATTCTTCGCAACGATGATCCACCTCGAGCGAGCAAAAGGTAGCGGAGTCCGGGACCCCGGCAACCCGGCTCGGCCACGCGAGCTCCGTGGGCAGTTGGTTTCCAGCGCTCGACTCGCCAGATTGAAGCTGTGCGACGGACGCACGGATCGAGCGAGCTTCCCGGACCGATCGCACACCGACATTACCGAGGAGGGAAAGATGGGGAATTCGGAATA
>JARRPS010000401.1:0-4566 GCA_037382625.1 Gemmatimonadota bacterium
CTGCGACCTACGAGGACCTTCTGTCGTTCGGATTCGAGGACGCGTGGAGCCAGTCCGGCGGCGGGATGACCTGCTGTCAGACGGAAGATCTGAGCATTCGGAAGCCGATCCGGGACCGCAGGGTCGATCTGATCCTGCTGCGGGGCGAATTCGGACTCGGTCAGCCCGGAGTCAGCGGCGCGGTTCGAACCCGGGTGCTGGGGAACCGGCCCGCGGATCTCTCCGAAACGGGACTCTGGCCCTCGGACCACGCGGGCGTTCTCGCGACGATGAAGCTGCCGCGACGAAACTGACACCCTCCCGCAACGCGCATCCCCTGGTCAGAGGGGTGCGCGTTGCGGCGCGGCGAATTGGCGGCGGATTTGGCGACCCTCTTGTCCGGCTGGATTTCGGACGGCGCGCCGGTTCCGTCAGTCTTCCGTGCGAAGGCGTACCGACTCGATGTGGCTGGTGACGGATTCGGCAACGGACGACCAGCTCTGGACTCGGGCCGCATCACGGGCCTGCTGGGACCAGTATCGCCGGTACCCTTCATCCGTGAGAAGCCGGATCACCCGCTCGGCGAACTCGTCGGGACGGTCGCGCACCAGTTCCGTGAAGCGTTCTCGGGCGTAGAGACCGTTCGTCGCCAATGACGTCATGACCACCGGGGCGCCCGCCGCCCATGCCTCGAGGATCTTGTTCTTGATCCCGGCGCCCTTTCGCATCGGGGCGACGGCGGCCCAGGAGGTCTCCAATTCCTCGCGCAGGTCCGGCACCTCACCCGTCACCTCGACCCTGTCGAGCTCTCCCAGTCTGGTGATGCTCTCCACCGGCGAGCGCCCGATGATACGGAAGACGGCTTCGGGCACGGTCCGGCGAACCCGCGGCCAGATCGTGGTGGCGAAAAAGGTGGCTGCATCGATGTTCGGCGGATAGCTCATCACGCCCGTGAATGCGACCGTCGGATGTTCCGTCAGTCGGTCGGGATTCGGCTCCGGCCCCAGCTCCACACCGTTCGGAACCACGTGCACGTTCGGGCTGCCCGAGACCCGGGACAGACAGTGGGCATCGGCCTCCCCTACCACCATAACGGCCTGGGGATCGCGGATCACGGCCTTCTCGTATCGGTAGAAGACCCGCAGGTGGCTCAGGGCGGCGAGAATGCCCCGCGGCGTTCGAGACCTCTTCAAGCGCCGCCAGGCGAGGAGCGTCTCACAATCGATTCGATCGATGACCACGGGCGGCGGGTCGTCCAGTTCGGCTACCAGGAACTCCGTCCCGGGCCAGAGAAGCAGCGCGGAGGGCCTGCGTCGCTCGATCTGTGCGCGCACGGCTTCGACGAGAGGCTCGACCGTGTACTGATTCGGGAGGTACGTCCAGCGTCCCTCCAGCTCGACAGGTATCCACTCGGCCACTCCGATCTGCGCATAGCTTTCGTCAGAGACACGCGGTCGCGGGGCCACCAGCCGAATGTGATAGCGCGGTGAGATACCCTTGATGATCTCGGCGATCCGTAACGTCGCGCCGTCCGTAACGGGCAGGACCGGGAGTGCCGAGACTGCCAGCAGGTCGGGAGGCATTCGGATTCTCACCGCACCACTAACCGAATCCATTCAGCTCGGCCCGCGCAAATCCGGAAGAGAAGTCCTGTTCCCGTGGAACGGATTCTGCTCTATTCGACGGATACGCATCCGCGTCGCAGGTCGGGCCGGAATCTCCGTTCCTGGCCCGCTTGACGATCGAGAGGACCTCCAGGAGGCCAGATGCAAACAGATTTCCCCTTGCTGGCGTTTTTCGGCCATCATAAGTGCGCATCGACCTGGATTCACAGAATCCTCGGCGATTTCGGGCGGCACGCGGGTCTGAAGCACTCTTACCTGTACGACGAGACGAACTTCGACGGAGATCTCGCCCGCTATGTCCGGGAGAATGGTACACAACTGATCTCTTACGTCAACGCTGAGACTAAGCACATTGGCGGACTTCCGCCATTGCGGGCGTTTCACGTCGTCCGCGATCCCCGCGATCTTCTTGTATCCGCATATTTCTCGCACCTTCACAGTCACCCGACGAAGGCGTGGCCGGAGCTGATCCCGCATCGGGAACGGCTCAAGTCCGTATCGAAGACCGAGGGCCTCAGAGCTCCGGCAGGAAGAACTCACACGAGCGCCATACGACGGATTCCTGGAGATATTCCGGTTTCTCGGCGTTCTGGATCCATCGGACTTCGACAAGGCGGCGAGAGCGAGACACTGGCGGCACGTCGCAAGGAATGTGGCGGCAGAACGTTTGCCGGGACTGAGCCGTTGGCACCGTCCCATCCGGCAGTTCCCTGCCGAGCCACTGCTCGGAATCGTTTACGAGCACCGCTTCGACAAGCTCGCCGGTGGGCGACCGGCCGGCGATGAGGACGTGAAGAGTCACTACCGGAAAGGTACCCCGGGCGACTGGAGGAATCACTTCGACTCCGACGTAATGGAAGCGTTCAAGGAGCGTCATGGAGATCTCGTTACGATGCTCGGGTACGAGGAGACCGACGACTGGGGACTCGAGGCCACGCCGGTTCATCGGAATCAGTGAGCGCGGTGATGACCTCGGATCCGAATCTCGCGTCGGGATGCGAGTCGGTAGCTCCGGGAGACGGCGGGACGACTTACCAAGACCATCACGGCTGCTATCACGGTCAGAGAGGCGATCACCGGCTGACCCGAGCCCGCTTCGATGACGCCCGCGGGCACCAGATTCAATACGACGTTTCCCGCGGTGAAGCTGAGAAGTGAAGATGTGCCGAGTGCGAGCGGTACCCGCGTCCAGGCCGGAAGTGGCTGCCGCTGCGGGATCGCGACCGAGAGAAGGACGAGCGTGCCGGTAGAGGCGATCAGTCCGATCGCGTAGTAGCCGATGTGGTTCTGCGCCCGGTAGGTGAAATACGCAAAGGACTTCGCCACATCGAAGAGCGAAGACGTCGCCACCAGCCCGGCGACGATCGCGAGGCAGACGGCAGAGACTACGGCCGAGTAGCGATAGAAGTCCCGTAACCGGAACTCCGGCCGTTGGAACCCCTCCAGTCCCGTCCCGATCAGCATTCCGGAGAGCGCGAAGGTCATTCCGTGCCAGACGCTCGGTCCGACGCGCATCTCCCCGATTCCGAACAGAATTCCGATCGGGACCATGAGGGACCCCGCGTCGACAGGATCCGCGAAGCGCAGTGCGACCGAACCCAGCCAGACCGCGACGAGCAGCATCCCGTAGACTCTTGCGCCGCGCCGGAGCCGAAGGTGCAGTATGGGTCTCGCGAGTAGCATCGCGACGCTGTAGAAGCGCAGGATATTCCCGAAACGCGACTTTCCCAGAAAAAGGAGCGCGTCAGCGCCTTCCGCTGACGTCAGCCACCCACCCACAACGGCCGCCGCTACCGTCAGCTGATATCCGACATAGCACTGCGCGCTGCGGAGGAGGAGTCTCCGGGAGACCTCCCGCATTCCTCTGTCCCGGGCGCGACGGGCGTACACCAGCTCCAGCATGATGCCGAACATGAAGACGAATGTGGGAGTAGCGGTCCGCACCAGGAGCTGGACGAAGGGCGAGGTGGATCCGAGCGAGGCCATCCCGCCGAAGGTCGTGACACCATGTGCGAAGAGGGCCAGTCCGACGGCCCAAGTTCGTGCCACATCAATGAAATTCAATCGTTCGACGGTCGTGTGCAGAATGCCCTCCGCGTATGCGTCGCCGAATCGAACGGGTGCCGCGCAGGATTCAAGCCCGCACAGTAATTGTGATCATAGAATGCTATGCCACAATATTTTAATGCCTATCATGTCAAGTATTTTCCATTTGTGGTGGTGCGGGCATTCGACAATCGCAGATGATCATAGCATGCGATGCCACAATATTTTAATGCCTATCATATAAAGTATTATCGACCCGTGGTGGTGCGGGCATTCGACAATCGCAGACGCGATCGTAACGGTCGCCGGCACGGCATGAAGGGAACTCCGCATGCCCGGGCCGGTTTCCAGAGCGTGAGCCGGCTCACCGTGCCGGCGGCGACAGCCGCGCGCGCTTCGCAATGGGAGAGACGATTCGAATGTTCCTGCTCCAGGTCGGCCTGGGTGATTCCCTCCAGACGAGTCCGCTGCTCGCGCTTCCTCTGCTCTTCGGGGCCGGCGTATTGACGAGTCTGACGCCGTGCATTTATCCGATGATTCCGATCACCGCGGGAGTGATCACGGGAACCGCGGGGGAGGAAGCGAGTCGGGGCCGGGTCGTCGGCTTGACGCTCACCTACGTGTCGGGGCTGGCGCTGCTCTACGCCCTCGCGGGGCTGCTGGCCGGACTTTCCGGCACCCTGTTCGGGACCCTCGCCTCGAGCTGGTGGGCCCAGGGCCTGATCGCCCTGCTTCTGGCCCTTTTCGGTCTCGCCATGCTGGACATCATTGCGGTCCCCGCTCCCCGCCGTCTCACCACCTGGGCAGGTAGTCTGGGCGCGGGCTCCTATCCCGCCGTGTTCCTTCTCGGTGCGACATCCGGACTGGTCGCGGCCCCATGCGGCGCACCGGCCTTCGCCGCCGTTCTGACATGGGT
>JARRPS010000402.1:0-3066 GCA_037382625.1 Gemmatimonadota bacterium
GTCATGTTGCTCTGTCGCCCGGTCCTCGATTGTCGGGTTGAGGGCCAGAATGTCACGCGTCCGTGGGCGACTCTCGAAACAGCGACCTTCCTTCCGATTGGATCCAACAGTGTCAGCGTCAGTGACAACGCCCACTTCCGCGGGCTGCTGATGACCAGCGGTAACCCACCTGAATACCCGCACGAACCCGCGATCACCATCGCCAGTCAGCGTACCGAATCGGCATGGGGTACTTCGCAGGCTGCGCCTGCTCAGGGTCTCGCGTGCGGCTCGACGGCAGGGGGTCCCGGGTGCGTCCATAGGCTCCGCCCACGGACGTAACGGCGACAAATCCCGGCGCCCCGACGGGCAGAAAGCCCTCAGTAATGCGGGCTTTCGTGCATCCAGGTCCTTTCCGAAATGTCTACGTCCTGCCCCTACTGTAACCGTAGCCGTAACATGCAGCGGTCGGCAGGCGCCCCTTACCCTTGGCTCGAAGCGCGTAAGAAAAGACAAGCGCGCAGCGCGAACGCCAGCCAGTGGAATCGAAAGGGAGGACTGGGACCGTCTGTTCCGGCATCACACCTTGATGACCGGGCAATGCGTCTGCAGGTCGAGCCCGCGTACGGCGAGTAGTGCGTCGTCCTCTTGTGCAAGCACTACCCGACATGGACACAGGCGCGTGCCGAGCTCAACGAGTTTTCGCCAAGTGCTGAATCGTGGGAGCGATGAGCCCGTAAGCGCGGTACTGCGCGCCGCCACCGCTGAAGGCGACGACGGCATGGACCGTCACGAAGGTCCAATGGAACGGCGGTGATCCGTAGTCCACTTTTGACCGTCCACGTGCTCTGCGAACGCTTGCGGGGAGGGATCGAATGCGAAGTCAGTGGCCAGGCGCCCCGACGATCCTGCTGACCATCGGATTTCTGGCTGCCTCGGTATCGCCTGCCGCAGCACAGTCGAAGGAATCGGACATTCCGGCGGAGTTCCTGGAGCGCTACGAGATTCCGCCTGGTTACTCCTTCCCGGACCTGTCCGACCGGTTCCTCGCGTCCACGAGAGTCGAAGACGAGGAGGATCGCTTCGAGCTGAAATTCGGACTCTCGGTGCTGCTCGACTACACCTGGTTCGACCAGGAGTCGGCAAGCATCACGCAGGTCGGCGAGCAGGAAGACCAGATCGAGCTGCGGTCGTTTCGCCTCATGTTCCGGGGCCATTTCCACCTGTTCACGAAGTTCGACTACAGGCTGAGCGCCGAGTACAAGGGCTTCTCGAACGAGCCCGGAGACGATGACTTCAACGTCACGGATGCGTACCTGGCGACCGAGCTCGGGCCGAACATCGGCAAGCTCACGGTCGGGAAGCAGAAGGAGAGCCACTCCTACGAAATGGTGGGGGACGCCGCGAATCTCCCGCATCACGAGCGTATCCTCAGTCCGTTCTTCCGCTCCCGGAATACGGGGATCAAGCTGTCCAACGCGATCCTCGACGATCGTGCGACGTGGGCGGTCGGCTGGGCGAACGACGCGTGGCTACGCGACGAGTCGTTCACCGGCGGTGGAACCTCGGTGACCGCTCGACTGACCGGGGTCCCGCTCTGGTCGGAGGACGGCAGTCGGTTCCTTCACCTGGCGGCCAGCGGCCGGTACAACGGCTCCGACTCGCAGGACAGCCTGCGCTATAGCGGCAAGCCTGCATCTAACGTGGCCGATCTGTACGTCGACACCGAGAAGTTCGCGGCGGACGGTGGCTGGCATCTCGGGCTCGAGGCCCTCGCGAACTACCGCTCGCTCTCCGTCACCTTCGAGTACATCCAGTCGTGGCTCGACGCGCAGCAGGTGGGAGACCCGGTGTTCAAGGGCTGGTACGCCACGGGGAGCTGGGTGATCACCGGCGAGACCCGACCGTACGACCGAAAGGTCGGCTACGCACGCCGGGTGCTGCCCTCGGGCGGATGGGGGGCGGTCGAGGCGGTCCTCCGGTTCGGAAACGTGGATCTGGACGACGCCGGGGTCTCCGGCGGCGACATGGAACTGTTCACGGCTGCGTTGAACTGGTGGGCCACCCGTCGCTGGAAGTTCAGTCTCGGCTACAACCATGTGAGCCTCGACCGGTTCGGGCCTGACGGGGCGGCGAAAGGAGGTCCCGGGCCGCGGCGCGCGAGGGAGCCGGACGGATCGTCGCGGTTGGGTTCACGAGTTCGACCCGGACGGAATGCCGACCGAGAGAGACGAGGAGCTCGTCCGCAATACCCGCCGGATCTGGAGCAGCCAGGCGCATTACTCTTCGATCTCGACGGTCGAATCTGGGTAAGCCGCGGTGGGCCGCGTCCGGAACCGACCCCGACCGACATCCTATCGGCTGACGGCACGTACCTCGGTACGCTGCCGGCCGAGATGCCCTTTCCGATCGGCTTTCTTCCAGATGGAAGACTCCTCGCCGTGGAAACGGACGCGCTCGAGGTGGAACGGCTCGTGGTCTACCGGATCGAAGCGGGGATCCCCGGATAGACCGCTCGTGCCCCCATCTCGGAGAGTCAGGATGATCTTACGCAGGCTCTCCCCCCTCCTCGTCCGGCTATATTGAAGGTTCGGCGGTACGACGGGCCAGCCGTCGCGATGCACCAGGCCGTACCGAGCACCCGGGCAAAGAGAGGATCACGATGAAGGCCGTTGGAATCCGAGAGTATCTACCGATCAGCGACGAGGCGTCGCTTCTCGATCTGGAGGTTCCGAAGCCCGAGGCCGGAGGGCGAGATCTGCTGATCGCCGTCAAGGCGATCGCGGTGAACCCGGTCGACACGAAGGTCCGGGCTCCAAAAAGCAAGATCGAAGACCCGCCCCGCATCCTCGGCTGGGATGCCGCCGGGGTCGTCGAGGCCGTGGGTCCCGAGGTCACCCTGTTCTCGCCGGGCGACGAGGTCTTCTACGCGGGCAGCATCACGCGTCCGGGTTCGAACAGCGAGTTTCACCTCGTGGATGAGCGCATCGTGGGACGGAAGCCGTCGTCCCGGACCTTCCCGGAAGCGGCGGCCCTGCCGCTGACGAGCATTACGGCCTGGGAAGCTCTGTTCGACCGGTTCGACGT
>JARRPS010000403.1:0-2096 GCA_037382625.1 Gemmatimonadota bacterium
GGTCCGCGCGCTCTTCGACCGCCGCGAAGACCGCGTCCCTGTCGACGGGAAGGCTAGTGCGGGCGTCCATGCCCCAATCTACGGCGCTCAGCCGCCGTCCAGGAACCAGTCCAGTGCGGTCTGCGAGACCACGAACGGGATCTGGTGTCCGCCGTCGAACTCCTCGAAGGTGACGTCGTAGCCATCGTCGATCAGCCGGCCCTCGATGAACCGCCCGGAGGTGATCGGGAGGATCGGATCGTTCGTGCCGTGCGACTGGTAGACGGGCGGCTGACCGACGATTGGCGACGCGGGGGTGAAGAACCCCGCCGAGTGGGCGATCAGGTGGGTGAACAGGTCTCCGTTCGAGACCCCGAGCGACAGGGCGTAGGAGGCGCCGTCCGAGAAGCCGGCGAGCGCGATCTGCGAAACGTCGATTCGGCAGCGGTCGAAGGTGTGCTGCAGGGCGCGGTCGATGAACGCCACGTCCGGCCCGAAGTAGCCGACCTCGGCGATGTCCCAGCTCAGCGTGCGCGAGTCGGGGGCCAGCAGGATGAAGCCCCGCTCCTCTGCATACGCGGTGTAGCCGGACCAGTCGCTGGAGGAGACGCCCGCGCCGTGTAATGCAACGAACAACGGCGCCGGGTTCGCGGCGTCGTAGCCCGGCGGGACGTACAGGAAGCCGTCCCGCCCCGGCTCCAGGTTCAGGTCGGTGCGACCGATCGTCGGAGCGATCGTCGGGGTGCCGGGCCGCGCGGAGAGCCTGGGGTTCGACGTCTGCCCGGGTCCGGTGGGGTCATCGTCGCCGCAGCCGGCGAGAAGGGGAGCTGCCAGGGCCCCGAGCCCGGTGGTGTAAAGGAACTCCCTTCGGTTCCAGCGTCGATGTTGCCGCATGACCCATCCCCTCCCGTCCGATGTTCGCCGCCCCGAAACTGTCTACGCTTGTACGCCGGCGTGGGTATCGGGTTCGTCGGGGACGGGATCGGGTACCGCGGCGAGCCCCTCGCCTCCAGCCCGTCGCTCCTCCACGATGCGCCGCGCGATCGCCGGGCAGTCGCTGATCAGGCCGTCCACCCCGAGGGCGAGCAGCGCCCGCATCTCGTCGGGCCGGTTGACCGTCCACACGTGCACGCCGGCGCCGGTCGCGTGACAGCGCCGGATGAAGTCCCGGGTCACGACACGGACCGCGCCCTTCCGGACCGGCACCATCGCGGCGGACACATCGGTCGGCAGTTTCGCGGGAATTCCGAGCTTGCCGAGCAGCACCATCGGCGTGAGATCCCGGCGGCTCGCGCACCGCCAGCGTGCGACGGCCGCGGCGGGCCGCACCTGTGCCAGGTCGAATCCTCCCACGATCATCCGCTCGCGGGCGGGTTTCCCGGGCAGCCATTCCGCGAGCAACAGGCCCGCCTTCGCGGTCTTGATCTCGCAGATCATGGGCAGGTCGCCGCACGCCTCGACGGCCTCGTCCAGCGTCGGGATGCGAATCCCCCGGCCCCGGAAGGGATAGCTGCGGCCGAAGTCCGGCGTGAAGCCATGTCCCGCGTCGAGACGCCGGAGCTCTTCGAGTGTCATCTCCTCCACGACGCCCGTGCCGTCCGTCGTGCGCTCCAGCGTGTCGTCGTGGAACAGGACGAGGCGGTCGTCACGCGTGGCGTGAATATCGAACTCGATCGCGTCCGCCCCGGCCTCGACGCCGTGCCGGATCGACTCGAGCGTGTTCTCGGGGGCCGCGCCGGCGCCGCCCCGGTGCCCGATCACGAGGGTTCTCTCGGAGATTCCGAACATCGGGTCAGAGTACTGACCGCGGCGAATCTTCGCGACCGCGATCGCCCGCTATTCGGTTCCGGCCTTCACTCCGGCACGACTTGCCTCCAGCCGATCGGACGCCCGGAGAGCCAGGGATACGCCAGCAGGCCGATGGCGAGGAGACCGACGGTCACGATCGCCGTGATCTGCATGGGGCCCGGTGCGACGATGTCGCTGAATTGGATGATGTCCGTCGGTCGCGGGCCGATGACCCGGTTCAGGAGGACGAATGCGAAGTGGAAGCCGACCCCCATCCAGATGGTGCCGGTCAGGATTCTCAGGTACTGTACGAAGCTGCCGAACACCGC
>JARRPS010000404.1:0-2718 GCA_037382625.1 Gemmatimonadota bacterium
TATGAAGTGCGGGGAGACCGCTATCGGGCCCGTCGCGACTGGATCCTCTCGATGGCGAACCTCGAGGACGCGCGCTCCCGGCGCACCGGCCAGCTGCCGCTGGGATGGAAACAGCGACTCGCCCTCGGGTGCGCGGTGCTGCACGAGCCTGCGGTGCTCTTTCTCGACGAGCCGACTTCGGGGGTCGATCCTGCGGCACGGCGGGCCTTCTGGGACCTGATCTACGGCATGGCCGAGGCAGGTACGACGATTCTCGTGAGCACCCATTACATGGAAGAGGCCGAGTACTGCGGACGCGTCGCCCTCATGAATCGGGGTCGCCTGATCGCGCTGGACCGGCCCGCGTCTCTCCGTTCGTCGCTCGCGGAGCCGATCCTCGAAGTCCGGACGGACGGAGCGGCCCGCGCGGTGGAGGCACTCGCCGGCGCCGACGCTGTGATCGAAGCGGCGATGTTCGGGCGCCGGCTCCACGTCGCGGCCCGCCGGGCACTGAAGTACGACATCGGCTACATGTCGCAGCTGTTCTCCCTCTATCTCGACCTCACGGTGGAGGAGAACATCGAATTGTTCGCCGGGCTCTATGAAGTGCGGGGAGACCGCTATCGGGCCCGTCGCGACTGGATCCTCTCGATGGCGAACCTCGAGGACGCGCGCTCCCGGCGCACCGGCCAGCTGCCGCTGGGATGGAAACAGCGACTGCGCTCCCGGCGCACCGGCCAGCTGCCGCTGGGATGGAAACAGCGACTGGCCCTCGGGTGCGCGGTGCTGCACGAGCCTGCGGTGCTGTTTCTCGACGAGCCGACTTCGGGGGTCGATCCGGCGGCACGGCGGACCTTCTGGGACCTGATCTATGAGATGGCCGAGTCGGGTACGACGATTCTCGTCAGCACCCATTACATGGAAGAGGCCGAGTACTGCGGACGGGTCGCTCTCATGAATCGGGGTCGCCTGATCGCTCTGGACCGGCCCGCGTCTCTCCGTTCGTCGCTCGCCGAGCCGATCCTCGAAGTCCGGACGGACGAAGCGGCGCGCGCGGTGGAGGCACTCGCGGGCGCCGACGCCGTGATCGAGGCGGCGATGTTCGGGCGCCGGCTCCACGTCGCGGCCGAAGACGAGAACCGGGCCCGTGCCGCGATCACTCGACGCCTCGATGCGGCCGGCCTGTCACTGGAGAGCATCGAGCGGATCCAGCCATCGCTCGAAGACGTGTTCGTCTCCATGGTACGCCGCGAGGGCGGCACGGTGGCGGAATGAGCCAGACGATCCGCCGCCTGCGGGCCATGGCGCGCAAGGAGGCGATCCAGCTGCGACGAGATCCGCGCAGCCTCGCGCTCGCCTTCCTGCTCCCGATCCTGATGCTGATCCTGTTCGGATATGCGATCACCCTCGATGTGCGCAACATTCGCCTCGCCGTGGTGGATCGCTCGCAAAGTGCGGACAGCCGCCGGCTCGTCGACGCGTTCGCCCGGTCGGGATATTTCGTGATCTCCGGCCGGCCGGCCGGTCCGGAGGAGGCCGAGGACGCGATCCAGCGAAATCGGGTCACGGCCGTTCTCTCGATCGGTCCGGAGTTCGCGGAGGACCTGGCCGCCGGTCGACCTGCCCGCGTGCAGCTCAATCTCGACGGCAGCGATGCCAACACGGCGTCGATCGCACTGAATTACGCCGGAGCGATCGTCGCGGATTTCGGCGCCGCCGGGGAAGGGGCACGGGGGATCGAGATCCGCAGCCGTGTCTGGTACAACGAGGCGCTGGAGAGTCGCATCACCATCGTTCCGGGACTGATCGCCGTCATCATGTCGATCATCGCCGCGATGCTGACATCTCTCACCGTGGCCCGCGAGTGGGAGCGAGGGACGATGGAGCAGCTGGTGGCGACACCGGTCACAAGGATCGAGGTGATTGTCGGCAAGCTGCTTCCCTATCTCGGAATCGGACTGATCGACCTCACGATCACGTGCGTGGCCGCCGTATTCCTGTTCGACGTGCCGCTGCGGGGTGACCTGTTTCTGCTTTTCGGAACGTCGACCCTGTTCCTGATCGGTGCGCTCGGATTCGGCATCTTCCTCTCCGCTCTGCTCCGATCCCAGCTGCTGGCGAGCCAGGCGTCGCTCATGTCGACCTACCTGCCGGCCCTCCTGCTGTCGGGGTTCATCTTCGCGATCGCCAACATGCCTCATGTCCTCCAGGTCGTTTCCTACATCGTTCCGGCCCGTTACTTCGTCGCGATCACCCGCGGGATCTTCCTGAAGGGGGTAGGCCTGGAGGTGTTGTGGCCGGACGTCGCGGGGCTCGCCGTCTACTCCGTCGCCGGGCTCGGACTCGCGATCCGGGTGTTCCGCAAGGAGATCGCATGAGCGGCTTCTCGTGGTTCCGGCTCGCCCAGATGGTGCGGAAGGAACTCAGACAGCTTCTCCGGGATCCGCGGTCACGCCCGATCCTGTTCGTAGCGCCTCTCGTGCAGCTTGTCCTGTTCGGCTACGCCGTGAGCACGGACGTCCGTCACGTGAGGACCTTCGTCGTGGATCACGACCGCACCGAGTCCTCCCGGGCCGTGGAGGATGCGCTGACCGCGTCCGGATACTTCGACATCGTGGCGCGGTCCACGTCGCCGGCCGATCTCGTGGACGCTCTGGACCGCGGATCGGCGACGGTGGGACTCGAGATCCCGGCGGGGTTCGCAGCCGACCTGGCCGCCGGCCACGCGACGGTCCAGCT
>JARRPS010000405.1:0-2041 GCA_037382625.1 Gemmatimonadota bacterium
TGGAGGCCGGCGGGGCCTTCGACGTCGTGATCCTGCACGAGATGGGGCATGTGGTAGGGTTCGGGACCCTTTGGGACTACCTGGGATTGCTCGCGGATCCGACGACACCGACCGGCACCGTCAATGACACGCACTTCACGGGTGCCAATGCGATCACCGCGTTCGACGCGATCGGGGGCGGGGCCTACTCAGATGCGAAGGTCCCCGTCGAAAACGACAACGTGACTTACGGCGGAGGCAGCCTGAACGGGCACTGGCGCGAGTCTGTGTTCAACAACGAGCTGATGAGCCCGAGTCTGAATTCGGCCGTGGATCCGATCAGCGTTCTCACCGTGGAGTCATTGCGCGACCTCGGCTACGATGTCGATGAAACCGCTGCCGATTCCTATACGCTGCCCATGACGCCCCTCGTGGCGGAGGGAGGAGCGCTGAAGCTCCACTTCGGAGCGGACCTGCTCATCGGGCAGAAGCTGACACCGGATGGGTCGGGACGACTTCGGCCGCTCGGGGGCGGCGTGGAGCCGGACGATAAGGACGCGTTCTGACTTGAGGATCGTCGCAACCGGCCTGGCGCGGGTCGCGGCGGGGGCCGTGATCCTCGCCGGCGCCGTTGCCGGCTGCACTCAACGCAGTGAACCGCCGCCCGTCCTGGAGCGGACGGAGTGTCGAAAGGGCGGCGCTCCACCGTCGGGACTCGAGAGTCTCGAAGGGGCGTTCGAGCTTTGGATGTCGGCCGACAATGGATCCCGGAACGGGTACGAGGCCAAGGGCCGCCTGACACTGAACCGCAGGGATTCCGTCGACGTGCCCTTCTACGGTTGGACGACCCTGGATCCCGAGCAGGTCGGAGCGCACCGACTGGGCGACCCGGCGTCGCGCGACCCGGACGCTCCCGGTGTGCTGGTGCTTGCGAATTCTGACTCACCCGATTCGGATGGGTCATCCTCGATCGTACTCCGTCTCGGATCGCAGGCCAACCGGAGTGACATTGTCCGATTCGACGGCGCTTTCACCGCGCTATACGTCCGCTGGATCGAAGAGAACGGATTCGGAGGCGACTGGGCGAGTGGTATCCGAGGACCGGAGGTGGCGGGCGAATTCTGTGCGGTCCGGAGCCCGTGGTCAGGTTGAGACCTGGACCGTAGCAGTCAAGCCACAACACCTGCGACCGCACACCATCGGAAGACGTTCCTGTCTCCAGTAACTTGCTTTACCATAACAATGTACAGATATCCCCATCAGGCCGGACCGGTTCCTGCCTTTCTCCCCGCCGGACGAACGATTCACGCAGGAAACGCGAAACCCGACGGGGGGAATGATGAACGGTCTGCTCGGAAATCTGTGGAATGACGACTCGGGACAGGACCTGGCCGAATACGCGCTGCTCTTCGCGCTCATCGCCATCGTGGCGATCTCCAGTCTCTACATCATCGGCGGCGGCCTGAACGATGTCTTCACGGGCGTCGGCAATGAGTTGGAGAGCGGGTTCGCTGGTACCTGATCGACGGATCGAAACGCCCGTCGGGGGCGTGACTCGGCCCCGTTCGCTACAATTGAATGATGCGGATCATTCTGCGGTCACGGTCCATCGCGATATCCTGCGTGCTTGTGATCGGGATCCTGGCCGCGTGTCAATCGGACGGCGCGGTCACCCCGTTCCTGACGGAGCCGGCAGGCGCCGATGCGCTGGCCGGAACATGGATTCTGCACCTCCCCGCCGCGAGCACCTGCAATCCGGCGCTTCCGGCCACCGATCTCCGCCTCGTACTCGAGCGCACCTGGGTCGCCGGAGTCGACAATGAGGGCGACCGCGAATACCTGCTCGGACGCTGGGGCCGGGCCGACGAAGAAACCGCGGGTGAAGTTCTACAGGGATGGATCGAGCCGCAGCTGCGGCGCCTGCATCTGATCCTGTGGCAGGGCGTACATGATCGCGGTTCGGTGCTGAGTGCGAACGTGGTTGGCGGAAAGGCCCTCGACGGAAGCCTCGTCGAGCCCGTGCCTCCCTATCCTGGGGGTGGATTTGCGGAGCCGTCCGAAG
>JARRPS010000406.1:0-2040 GCA_037382625.1 Gemmatimonadota bacterium
TTGCGCGAACATGCGAGTCCCCTCCCGGGTCACCGTGATCTCGAAGCCGGGCTGCAGCTCGTAGGTCCCCACGTACCGGTCCAGGAGATCCGCGTCCAGGCGGATTCCGTCGGCGTCCGGTACGTCGACTCCGAGCTCACGCAACATGCTTCTTGCATTCTCGTTACCCGGGTTCATCTCCAGCGATTTCTCGTAGTTCTCGACCGCGAGATCGATCTGCCCCGCTTCCCGATAGGCCTCGCCGAGGCTGTCGTACGTGTTGAACGCATCCGGGTACTGCTCGACGTTCAGAGCGAACACGGCGATGGCGGTCTCCACGTCCCCCTCGCCGAGGAAGTAATAGCCGAGCCGATTCAATTGGTTCTCGCCGAACTCGTAGTCCTCCGGTGATTCGGCGCGCAGCCGTCGGTATTCCGCGAGCCCGGCCTCGACGCCCTCATTCTGAAACGTGCCGAGCACCGCCCGGGCGATCTCCGGCTTCGGGAGCTCCGTCGGCTGATCGTACAGCACCCGGGCGATCTGCGCCGCCAGTCCGTCGGAGTTGCCCTGCGTGTTGTCGATCACCGCGATCATGTTCTGCTCGTCGGGATACCGGACGAAGGCCGTGCTGAACCCGTTGATCCCGCCCCCGTGCTCGATCACGCGCACCGTCGGTCCCTCCTCGCCGATCTGCTCATCGCGCACCGACCAGCCGTAGGCGTAATCCATCAGCCCTGGCGTGTACCACAGCTCCTTCGTCTCCATCCTCTCGAACGGTGTCGCGCCGTCGTACAATGCACGGTCCCAGCGATACAGATCCCGGACGGTCGAATACATCATTCCGGCGGCATAGGGCAGCGAACTGTCCAGGTAGGCCGCGTGCTGATATCCGGCCAGCGTATGCTCGTACCCCGAGGCCTCACGGGGCTGGATCTCGTCATAGAAATCGTAGCCGCTGTCGTCGAGACCCAGCGGCTCGAGCAGCCGCTCGCGCAGCACGTCGTCGTACTCCTCGCCGGTCACGTTCTCGATGATCCGGCCGAGGATGAAGTAGCCCGAGTTGTTGTAGGCCCAGCTCGTCCCGGGCTCGAACTCCAGCGGCAGGCCGGCGACGACCTCGATCAGCTCGTCCGGCGTGTACGACTCGCGCATCATCTCGTCGCCGAACTCCGGCAGTCCCGTGTAGCTCGGAATGCCCGACGTGTGATTCAGCAGATGGTGTACCGTCACCTTCGAGCCCTGCGGCTCCGGGTAGCCCGGCAGGTAGGTGGAGATCGGCGCATCGAGCTCGATCTCGCCCTCCTCCACCAGCTGAAGTACCAGCGCGGAGGTGAACTGCTTCGTCACCGAGCCGATCCGGTGCTTCGTGTCCTGCGTGTTCGGGATCTCCCATTCGATGTTCGCCCAGCCGACCCCGTTCTCGTAGATCACCTCGCCGCCTTCCGATACGAGCACCGAACCATTGAACTGTCCGGCGTCGTGGAAGGCGTTCACGAGAGCATCGATCTCTGCCGCATGCGAACCGGCCGGCACGCTGGAGGCTCCGGAAGTACCTCCTGAATCCGTCGGGGCGCAGGCGCCTGCCACGAGTACGAGTGCGGCTGCAAGGCCCGGAAGGGATTGGTGTGCACCGGCCATGGGAGACTCTCCTGGAGCGAGACAACGGCTTCCGACACGTACTCGAGTACGCGAATATACGAAACGCCGCCGCGGAGAGTTTCCGCCGTGACTCGCCGCTCGCGTACTTCGGGAGAGGCGCCCGGCGAACAGCCGGTGGCGGGTCTGCTGCCCCCTTCCCTATCGTATGGCATGAACACGCGCGACCCGAACGTGCCGGATCCCCCCGAGCCTGCCGACCGCGAACCTCCCGACGACGCGACACTCCTCTCCGAGTGTCGGGTCGAGACCTTTCGCTCCGGTGGTCCCGGCGGACAGCACCAGAACAAGACCGAGTCGGGCGTCCGGCTCACGCATCTGCCGAGCGGAATCACGGTGACCGCCCGGGATTCCCGCAGTCAGCACAGGAATCGACAGATCGCACTGGCGCGGCTCAGGGCCGAG
>JARRPS010000407.1:0-2028 GCA_037382625.1 Gemmatimonadota bacterium
CAGCTCTAGCGCCTCCTCCCAGGTCGCCTCGCGGAAATGAGGCAGCACCTCGTCGTAGTCCACCAGTCCGCCCGGTTTGCGTCGCTTCCCGTTCGAAGAGGTCGTCTCGGCGGACAGGGGCCCCTTCGGATAGGCGGAGTCCTTCCGGATCAGCGGTTTCGTCAGGCGCTGCGGGTGGGCGGCGTAGTCAAATCCGTACCGGCCCTTCACGCACAGGCGCTCGTGATTGACGGGACTCGGGCGGCCGTCGGCGTAGACCACCCGATTCTCGGTTTCATCGACGTAGTACGTGATAGCGCAACCGACTCCGCAGTAGGGACATACGGAGTCAACTGCCTTGAGTTCGGTTGTTGCGGGCGCAACGTTTAGCGTATGTTCCCCCTCACCCGCGGGGCTGTCGTTCCACAGCGCAGCGATCGTCAGCGCGCCGGTCGGGCAGGCCTTCTCGCATTCGCCACATGAGACGCAGGTCGAGGCCCCCATCGGATCGTCGAGGTCGAACCCGATCCGGGTTGAGTATCCCTTTCCGGTGCGTCCGATGACGTGGTTGACCTGTACGTCGTCGCAGGCGCGGATGCACCGGTCGCAGAGGATGCACGCCTGGTGATCCACCCGGATGACCTTCGACGAGCCGTCGATCGGACGGCCGTTACCCGCGGGAAACCGGTGCGGATCGGCACCGTATTCCGCGGCGAGGTCCCGCAGCTCGTCGCGCTCCGTCTTGCGGGATCCGTCGCCGGCGGATTCGGGATAGTCGGAGAGCAGCAGCTCCACCAGCCCCTTCCGCAGCCCGTCGATCTTCGGGCTGGAAGTTGTGACGTTCATGCCCTCCGCGACCGCGCGGACGCAGGAGGCGGCGAGTCGCTTCTCTCCTACGTCCACCAGGCAGACGCGGCACACGCCGGCCGGGGGCAGCCGCTCGTCGTGACAGAGGACCGGGATCTCGATTCCCGCCGCCTTCGCCGCCTCCCAGATCGTGGAGCCGGCGGGCACTTCGATCTCGCGACCGTCGATCGCCAGGTGGACGGTGTCGTTCTCGGTCTTCGGTCCGCTCACTGGGCACTCCTCCGGGGCCATACCGACCATGTGAGGAAGGCGCCGATCCCTGCTGTCAGCAGGCCGACGCTCCGCAACAGCAGATCCTCCTGCGCGGCGCCCCATTGGGCGACCTGCGTCACGCGATCGAGACCGATGAACGGCAGCGCGACGCCAGACGCGACGAACAAAACACCGAGCAGGCGCAGAATCCCGGGGGTTCGGGAAGCTCCCGCGACCCCCCACAGCAGCAAGCCGAGCGTGATCCGCAGCGCCGCCGCGAACCAGATCCCGCCGGGAGTCAGGAATGCGTCCGCGAACTGCACCAGGCCCCGCGGACTCACGACGACCCAAAGACCGAGGCATGCCACGAGCGTGCCGAAGACGGAGATGATCCAGCGAGCCACTATTCCCGCGCTCCCTCGCGCACGCCGGGGAACTCCTCCGGCCAGTGCTTCGCGGCCGACATCAGCGGATTGAGCACCACGTAGCCGAGCCCGCAGATCGAGGTCTCCACGAGCAGCTCCTCGAGCGCCTCGATCGTCTCCCAGTCCAGAGGGGTCCCGTCAGCCAGCGCCCGCTCCAGCAGTTGTACCGCCTTCTGCGACCCGTCCCGGCACGGCACGCACTTCCCGCACGACTCGTTGCGGAAGAAGCGCACGACGTTGGCCGCGAGCGGAAGCATCGGCGTGCCCTCGGCGACCACCACGAGGGCCCCTGAGCCCAGCATGCTGCCCGCGTTTGCCAGGGCCCCGAAATCGAGCGGCGTGCCGGCCAGTTCCGCCGGCAGGAAGTGGGACGAGGCGCCGCCCGGCGCGAACCCCTTGAGCTCGCGGCCTTCGCTCACCCCACCGGCCAACTCGATCAGCTCGGCCACGGGGGTTCCCATCGGGATCTCGTAGACGCCGGGGTGCTCCACGTGCCCGGAGACGGAGATCGCCTTCAGGCCTGCGCAGCCGTTCACCCCCTGGTGCTTCCACCATTCCGCGCCGC
>JARRPS010000408.1:0-3354 GCA_037382625.1 Gemmatimonadota bacterium
GAGAGGCAACGGACCCGCCCGCTACTTCCGCTTCCCCGGCGCGCCGGGATCGGTAGGCGTGATCACGCCGCTCTCGCACAATTACTGCGACCGTTGTAATCGAGTCCGGCTGACGGCCGACGGCCGTCTGAGGACCTGCCTGTTCGGTACGCACGAGGTGGATCTCAAGACTCCGTTGCGCGCGACCGGTTCGGTCGGGGCCGCCGTGGAACGCGCCCTGCAGGACAAGCCGCAGAGACACATGCTGGTCAACGGAAGCGACTCGGGATCCGGAGGGCTCGGCGCCTTGAGTCAGATCGGCGGATGAATCAGATGAGGAGAGCCACCCGGTGACGTGGGAAGAGCGAAAACTGTATCAGGAGGGGCGGTCGCGACTGCAGGATCTCAGGGAGAGACTCGGTGAGGGGTCATCGGAGGACTCGCTCTCGCGGGGCGAAGCCCTGGAGATCCTCGACCTGCTGGAGATGTTCGCCGACCGGATGAGTCCCGAGCGCTGGGATCGGGCACTGGAAGCGATCGCGAACGAAGCGGCGCGGCGCGCCGATATGCTCGTCGCCCGACGCAACTGAGGCGATACCGCCCCGCAACGGGATGTGGACCGGTTGCGGAACCGGGCCACCCGGGTAGGTTGCATTCCAGAGGCGCGCGTCGGATCCGTCCCCCCGGGATGAGCGCGTCTCAGGTAGTAGTCCCTTCGCATCCGCCAACCCGAGGAACGGACGGTTCACCGTGGACAGAATCACCGTAGTCGGAGCGGGGCACGTCGGAGCCACGGCGGCCCAGAGGATCGCCGAGCGGGAGCTCGCGCGTGAAGTGGTGGTGGTAGACATTCTGGAGGGCGTACCCCAGGGCAAGGCGCTGGACCAGTGGGAGTCGGCCCCGGTCGAAGGATTCGATACCCGCGTGATCGGTGCGCAGGGGTATGAAGAGACGGCCGGTTCCGGCATCTACGTCGTCACGGCCGGACTCGCGCGGAAGCCCGGAATGAGCCGTGACGATCTTCTGCGCAAGAATTCGGAGATCATTTCGGGAATCTCCGAGGAGATCGCTCGCCACAGCCCGGACTCGATCATCATCATGGTCACGAATCCGCTGGATGTGATGTCGTACGTCGCCATGAAGACGACGGGCTTCAATCGTGAGCGGGTCGTCGGCATGGCCGGCATTTTGGATACGGCCCGGTTCCGGAGTTTCATCGCGCTGGAACTGGACGTGAGCGTGGAGGACATCCAGGCCCTGGTGCTGGGCGGCCACGGCGACAGCATGGTCCCGATCGTGAGCACGGTCACCGTCGGAGGCATTCCGCTGACGGAACTGCTGCCCGAAGAGCGGATCGAGGCCCTGGTCGAGCGCACGCGCAAGGGTGGAGGTGAAATCGTAAAGCTGCTCGGCACGGGCAGCGCCTACTACGCACCTTCCTCTGCCGCCGTCCAGATGGTAGAAGCGATCGTGCGCGACAAGAAGCGCATTCTACCATGTGCGGCCTGGCTCGAGGGAGAATTCGGGCTGAGCGGGCTCTTCCTGGGGGTGCCCTGCAAGCTGGGAAGTACCGGTCTCGAGGCCGTGCTCGAGGTGCCTCTGACCGAAGGGGAGCAGGAAGCGCTCGCAGCATCTGCCGAAGCCGTACGTGGAACGATGGGCCTTCTGTCTCTCTGAGTTCGGAAGGGTCGTAAGCCGGTGGGCCGGGAGGCGAATTGAACTACTTCGAGTTCCTGGCCCACTGGTACAATCTGCCCTTCGTGATCGCCATTCTCGCAGGAGCCTCGACCGGAGTTCTTCGTCGGGTCGCCCGACGTCGCGGGAGCGCTCTTCCCACCGGCCTCGTGGCCGCCGGCGTCGTGGGGCTCACCTGGAACGGTGCTCTCCACGACCTGGGCATCGAAGGCTACGCAGGTCGGTTTCCGCTCGTCTTCATTTCCTCTCTTCTGATCGGCGCTCTCGTGGGCTGGTCCGTCGAGCGCGCGCGAAGGAAGCTTTTTCCCCGCGTCGAGGGACTCGCCTTCACCGTGAGGGACTCGCCTTCACCGTCCCCGGCCTGGAGGGGAACGAGGCACGCATCGTGAGCCTGGACGTTACGGAGGAGCCCGCTTCGGGCCGTGCACAGTGGAGGGATGACGACGGTGTCATGCATGTCGTCAGGGTGCACACCGACGGACGAGGGATCCGGTTCGGAGGATCGGTGCGGTTGATCGAGTTCGATGCCAGCTCCCGATCCTACCGCGTCGAACCTCTCTGAGCCGGATTCGAGCTGAAGTTCTCCCGTCGGCCGGGGGACGCAGCGTCTCAGGTCAGCGGCAATTCGTTCGCGAGCAGGAGGCGGGCCACGGTCATGCCGGGCTCCCGCGCCAGCTCCAGCCGTCGGGGCGGGTCGATGGGTTGCCAGTCGGAATCCCAGAGGATCTCGACGACGGGACGGAAGAGATTTTCTGGATCGGTAGCAGTCACGCGGCCGATCTCGCCGGAAGTCAACTGCACGTAACTGTCCAGGGGAAACGCGGAGATTTCGTTGACCAGCGCTGAAACAACGCCGGGATCGAACCACTCGCCCCCCATCGTGGCGATCTGCTCGAGTGCCTCCAGGGCCGTGTTCGGGGAGCGGTACGTTCGTGGGTGGGAGAGAGCCTCGAACACGTCGGCCACGGCAATGATCCGGGCGAGCGGGTCGATCGCGCCTCCGGTCAGGCCAACGGGGTATCCCTGGCCCTGACGTCGTTCATGCTCCTGGAGCACGACCTGCTGGAGCCATTCCCAGGATTCGCCGAGGGGCTCGAGTATCTCGGCACCCAGTTCCGGGTGTCTCTTGAGGGCTTCCCTTTCTTCGGGCGTGAATCGACCCGAGTTCTCCAGAAGGGACTTCGGGAGACGTACCATCCCGACGTCGTGCACGAGACCTGCGAGAATGGTCCGTACTACATCCTCGGACGGGAGTGCCATGCCGAGCGCGAGCTTTCCGGCGATCACGGCGACGTTGGTGGAGTGGCTGGCGAGATCGTAGGGGGTATGCGGTTCCAGCGACCGATTGACCAGCACGTTGTCGAGGAGGAGGCTCGTATGGATGCGCTCGGCGATGAGTCGGACCGCGCGCAGGTCGGGTGTCAGCTCGCGGCCGGCAGAAGCGAGCACGGCCTGCACCGCAGCCGAGGCGTCATCGTACAGCCTGGACGAAGCCCCGGCGGCCGGACGACGTGCCTGTACCCCGGGCGCCCCGCCCGAATCCGCGAGGACGCCCTGGAGAGCTCCCTTCAGTAGAGCGGGAGAGCAGGGGAGAGTCAGGAAGAACTCCGCTCCCTTCGCACGAGTCGCCGGATCGCCGGCTCTCGTGCCGTCCAGCAGAATCATCGAACGTACTCTCGC
>JARRPS010000409.1:0-2008 GCA_037382625.1 Gemmatimonadota bacterium
AACCGTCGGTCGGTCTCGAACTCCAGATAGTCCTGCCGGTGGTAGGTGATCTCGAGGCCGCGCTGGGCCGCAAGCTCCTCTGCGTACTGGATGGACCGTTCGGAGAAGTCGATTCCGGTGACGTCCGCGCCGGCCTCCGCGAGCGGCGTGGTGTAGAGCCCCGGCCCGCATCCGAAATCGGCGATACGGGTGGTCTCGCCGACATCGAATCGTGACAGGATCCACGTAACCGACCGTTCGATGAACTCGCTCTTTCGGGAGGACAGATCCATTGAGCCGTTCAGGTGGTACTCCAGCATCTTCTTCGACGTGTGCTCATCGGTCCAAAGCGCTTTCGCGGTATAGAACTCGAAGGGTGCCGGCCGCGCGTTGATGGCTTCCAGCGTCGCGAAAAGGGAGGCATCGCTCATCGGTTCAGGTGCTCCGTGGGGGGCGCCGTGCCCCGACGATAGAAGTTGAAGTCGCAGTACTGCCCGCCCTTGGCGAGGGTACAGGGACGGCGGAACTCCGCGTCGACCCGGTCGAGGATCACCGGGTAGCCGGCGAGGTCGTGGTCACAGCCGAGCCTGCCGAGCTCGGGGCAGCCGATGGCGGTGAACAGCTCCACATTGGCACAGGAGGTGACCTTGATCCGAAGCCGGTCTCCGTCGTCCTCCACGGATTCGGTCGTCCAGGTCCCGGCCTCGTTCATTGCCTCGAACATGGCGATGTTGAACCGCTTGAAGTTGTCGAACGGGTCCCCGTCGCACGCCGCCAGCTGATCGATCTGGTAGATGGCCGGCATCGAGTGGAGCGCCACCGCCTGGAAGATCTCGCGCAGGAACCGGTAGGCCTCCTCGCGGCCGCGCAGATCGGACGCGACCCGGAACAAAGCCGTCAGCATCACGAACTCGGTCTCCACTTCACGGCCCATCCCCCCGGCCTCGGCAACCAGGTCCGGGTGCGCGCGGCGGATCCGGCGCTGCTCCGCCAGTACGCGGACCAGGAACGGCACCAGCCCCAGCAGGCCGAACTCCCTGCGCATGGCATTGAACACGATCCCCAGCTGTCTCGTCTGTACCTCCCGGGGGAAGCCGAGGGGCTGACCGTATCGACTGAGCTCTTCGAGCTTCATGGTGCGCCTCCCTCATCCGCGCGAACCGCTACGTGGATGATCTCGAGGATCCTGGTGTCTGTCCGCCGCATCGTGGCCCCGTGCTCCTGCGGGAAACGATCCGCGGTGCTGTCGCCGACATGTCTACATGGCCAGCCGCGTGCCCACATCGCATCCTGTTGTCCGGCAACGGGTTCCGAGGAGAATGTGCTTGCGAAACGCGGCCACCCGCGACCCGAGTCGCGGTATTTCGCGAGGAGTCCTGGAACCGCAGGGCCGGGAGGTCGGCCATGGCCACGTGCCGACGATTCCATCCTCTTCGCGCCACCGGGACTGCAACCCCTACAAATGAAGTCGGAGGAGCCGCCGCTCTACAGCGGAGCTGGCCGAGATCTCGAGGGCGAGGGAGTCGCTCCCGGAAAGCCGCGCTGGTAGCGTTGCGACGTGCCCCGCCCACCTCCGCTCACCCGACAACCTCGAACGGGCCCGGGGTGAGAGCCCGCGTCAGCCGGAGCTGGCGAGGGCGTGCCGCTCCTTCCGGAACAACGCTACGGTGTCGACGACCGCAAGAGCCAGAAACGCCGCGCCGACCCACCACTTCCACGTGCCTTGTGCGCCGGGCCGGGCCCATACGGTGTTCATCAGGCCGACGAGCCAGAACATCGCGGTCCGGGCCTCATGCCCCAAAGCCTTCTGCCCGCCTCGCCCGTGCAGCCGACGCCCGAGGGCGACAAGGCTCCAGAGTATGGCCGACGCCACCGCGCCGATGACCATCCAGTCGATCACCCCGCGTTCAGGGGCGCTGAGACGCAGGACATAGGACATCACGACCGACCAGATCACCGCCCAAATCACGTACGACTTCTGCGCATTCATTGGTCTTGTCCCCACGCGCTCGTCCCGCTTGCCATCCAG
>JARRPS010000410.1:0-2288 GCA_037382625.1 Gemmatimonadota bacterium
CGCCTTTCCCGTGCCTACTTCCCCGCCGCGGCCTCCCGCAGCAGGCTGCGAGCGATCACGAGCCGCTGGATCTGGTTCGTGCCCTCGTAGATCTGCGTGATCTTCGCATCCCGCATGTATTTTTCGATCGGGTAGTCCTTACAGTATCCGTAGCCGCCGAACAGCTGCACGCAGTCGGTCGTCACCTTCATCGCCACGTCGGTCGCCATCAGCTTGCACATCGCGGAGAGCTTCGTGATGTGCTTCGCCCCGGAGTCGATGGTGCGGGCCGCGGTGTGAACCAGGTAACGTGCCGCTTCGATCTGGGTGGCCATGTCGGCGAGCATCCACTGGATTCCCTGGAACGAGCTGACCGCCTGGCCGAACTGTTCCCGTTCATGCGTGTAAGCAATCGCCAGATCGAGCGCGCCCTGCGCGAGTCCGATCGCCTGCGCCGCCACGCCCGGCCGGGCTCGATCGAGGGTGATCATCGCCTGTTTGAAGCCATGTCCCTCCGCGCCGCCGAGCAGATTCGACGACGAAGGCCGAGATCCCTCGCGCGCCACGGTCCGGGTTCGTGACGGCGAAGATCGTGTTGTACGAGGCGACGGCCCCGTTCGTGTTCCACTTCTTTTCGCCGTTCAGGACGTACTCCTCGCCGTCCTTCTCCGCCCGGGTCTTCATGGAGCCGGCGTCGGAGCCGGCCTCCTTCTCGGAAAGCCCGAACGCGATCAGCTTTTCCCCCGCCGCGATCGGAGGAAGCCAGCGCGCCTTCTGTTCGTCCGTGCCACCGACGAGGATCGGAAAGGAACCGAGAGCATTGACGGCGAAACCGACGCCCATGCCTCCGCAGGCGCGCGAGAACTCTTCGACGACGAGGCAGAGTTCGAGGACCCCCGCACCCATTCCGCCAAACTCCTCGGGAATCCAGACACCGGAAAGTCCGGCGTCGCGGATCGCGTGCTGGACTTCCCACGGATACGTCTGTTCCTCGTCGTACTTGGCGGCGACCGGACGCATGACAGTTTCGGCGAGTTCCCTTGCGCGGTTGCGCAGGTCGATCTGAAGGGGAGTATAGAGTTCCTCGATCATCGTCTCGAAATCCTCTTCGTGCGGCGCGTGGGATTGCGGGCGGAACGGGCCGCCTGTCGGGAGGCAGATGGCCGCCCAGGTCACGTCAGAGGATTGCGCCGCGGCGATCGGTAAGCAAGCGTCGCGGCGCGAGGCCGGTCCTCAGGGACAGCCGATGGGGCTCGTGCTGACGACGAAATTGTCGAGGTATCGCTCCTGGTCCCGCGGAGCACCGCCGTTCCAGTAATTGTCCAGGCTGATCGTGTTGATGCCGTATTCGGTGTATTGACCCACCCAGTTCAGGCCGTCCCGGCGTGCTTCCGGATTCCCGTCGATCCAGTACTCGAAGACGCCGTTCGACGCCCCGGGATCGTTCAGACGAAGATGGACCTCGATGCAATACCAGGGACCCACGCTCTCATCGGCGAACAGCGGGGTCGTTCCCCGGCCGACGCCGAGCCAGCGCGGGCCCTCGCCCAGGTTTCCGCTCGTATACGGAAGCAGGTTTCCGTTCTCGTCCGTTCCGGAGACAGGATCCAGGACGAGGATGTCCCGTGTGTCGTCCTTGTTTCCACTCCAGACAGGCCCGGCGAACGCTTGTTGCCACGTGTCGGGAGAAGCGAATCCGCGCGCCCGGGTCAGCTTGTGACCCCCGCCGCCCGTCCAGCCAGCCTGGTTGCGGACCAGAAACCGCCAGTACACGTCCCTGAAAATCCGGTCGGAGTCGTCCGCTGGATGCATGCGGGTTTGAGGCGTCTTTCCGATCGCCAGATGCATCCAGCCCGCTCCGTCGCGTCCCGTCCGGAACCGGGTCCGCATCCCCGAAGATTCCTCTACGCCCACTCCAGAGGCCCGAACGAAGTCGCCACCGGCCGTGTTGTGCTCGAAGTAGGCGTCCAGCCGATCCTGCTCGAAGTCGTCGCACCAGATCCAATCCGATTCCGGAGCGTCGCACTCCCGTACGAGTTCGATGCTGGCGGCAGGTGTTGGGGGTGAAGGGACGGTGTCACCCGGCGTCGGCGCCGACAGAACTCCCGGTTCGGCCGGGGAGGTTCCGCACGCGGCCGTAGCCATGACGGTCACGTACATAAGCAGGTCGATCATACGACTTCCATTTCGCGCCACGGGTCCCGCTCCTCGAATCGCTCTGACCACCGACCGCTCGTCGGTGGCACCCGGCGATTCTCACGAGCAAGACTCGGGCGCGTCACTTTCTGGGTTTGTAAACTATTGCTTCA
>JARRPS010000411.1:0-1984 GCA_037382625.1 Gemmatimonadota bacterium
CCCCGCGGCGCGCCCAGCCGGGCGTCCCGCGAGCCACGACTCCAGCTCCATCCAGCTCTCGATCCCGTGCCGGTTCGCTTCATCGAGCATCCGAGTCAGGATCACGGCGGTGGCCCAGGCATCCCCGCCCGCGCGATGGCGACCATCGATCTCGACCCCGTAGTAGTGGGCCAGCGAATCCAGACCTCGCCGACGCAGACCCGGTACTGCCTTCCGTGCAAGACGTACCGTACAGAGACGGTCCCCTTCCGGCACCTCCGCACGAGAGTGGCGAAGCTCCTCCGAAACGAACCGCCAGTCGAAACTCACGTTGTGCGCCACGAAGACTCGCCCCTCGAGCTCGGATCGAACACGTTCGGCGACCTGCTCGAACCGGGGAGCCGGCTCCACGAGACGGTCGTCGATACCGGTGAGCCCCGTGATCCACCGCGGGATCTGCAACCCGGGATTCACCAGTGTCTCAAATCCTCGCGAGAGTTCACCGCCCCGGACGTGGACGCAGGCGAACTCGACGATCCGATCTCCCCTGGCCGGCGATCCGCCCGTCGTTTCCACGTCGACGACCGCGAAGTCGATCTCGCACAGAGGCCTGTCCTCGCTTTCGGCAGCCCGCGTCGCCCGACTCCAGATGCCCGCCGAGTCGACCGTGACGCGCCGATCGTCGCCGAGCAGATCGAACACCAGCCGCGAAGCCAGCCCTGCCGGGGCCATTCGGATTCCGAACACTTCCCGCGCGAGTTCCTGGGTCGCGATCGGCGCCCGATCGATCGATTCCACGGCACGCCTGACGAGTTCCGACTGCGGCCGGAATCCGATTCCGGGCTCGCTCAATCGACCGGCGCCCGAGCGACGGGCAACGTCATGCAACGCGGACCACCGCCGCCCCGGACGAGCTCCGACCCCTCGAACGTCAACACGAATCGCGTATCGGCCGGGGGTTCCTCATCGCCGGTGAGGAAATCCACGCCCCGGACGACCCGGAAGCCGGCCTCGCGGTCGAGCGCCTCCAGTGTGTGCTCGTTGCGCGCGTACGCCAGCACCTGACCCGGACCGACGGCAACGAAGTTGCAGCCGCTCGCCCACTGCTCCCTTTCCTGCATGGTGCGGCGCCCGCCGCCGCAGAAGACCGGCTCCAGCGGAGTGCGAAGATCCCGAAGCGCCGAAAAGAGGTCGGACACCTCCCGGACGCCCGCCTCTCCCTTGCGAACGTGGAGAACGGGAAGTCGGGTTGGCCCCAGGAAATAGGGCGGATAGACGCAGCAAAGGTCGCGATCCAGCACGGTGAAGATCATGTCGAGGTGAATCGCGGACCGGTGAGCCGGCATCAGGACCACCAGCAGGTCGGTCACCTCGCCGCTTCGGAAGAGAATCTCCGCCAGCTGGTCGATCCCGGCCGCCGTCGTGCGTTCCGACATGCCGACGGCCAGCAGATCTCGCCGGATCACGTGAACATCTCCACCTTCCAGGCGAACGTTGAGGCGACGTTCGTCCGAGCCATCGTACAGGACGCCTTCGTTTCGGAGCGAAGGGTGGTAGGCGAAGAGCGCATGAGAGAGCACCTCCTCGCTCCACCTCACTTCGTGACGCATCGAGGCGATCATCACCCGATCTCCGACTACGGCCGCCGAGTCGCGCGTAAAGAAGAGGTTCGGCAGCGGGGGCAGGGCGTATCCCACCTCGTTCACGAGCGCGGCGAGGACACCGCCTTTGCTCTCTTCTCCCTCGATGTAGAGACGTGCCAGTTCTTCCGCCGAAAGCACCGCGGCGCGTTCCCGGATCGCTTCCCCCGAGTTGCGGACCACATAGTCTCTGCCTTCCGGAATCTCGAGCACATCAGTGAGCAGCTGCGAGACTTCGAGGACTTCGGCGAACCGGGAGAGGATGGTGACGAATCGGGAGTGCTCGCGACGCGCGATCTCGAGATCGAGAATGTCGTCGAAGAGGTAGTCGAATCGGTTCGACGGTGTGACCACCGTCAGCTCGG
>JARRPS010000412.1:0-1969 GCA_037382625.1 Gemmatimonadota bacterium
GTGGGGAAGCGGGCGGGAGAATCGGCGGCGAACCTGACGGCGTCGAGCGAAGTGACCTCCGATCCACTCGCCGCCCGAACCCCCGATCCTGGCGGCGCCGTCCGGACTGCCGCTCTGACTGCCGGCTCAGACGACGGTCGCCGGACGATCGCGGTGCTGCCGTTCGAGAACATGGCCGGGACGGCCGAGGCGGAGCCGTTCGTCGTCGGAGTACACGACGACCTGCTGACCCAGCTCTCCAAGATCAACGGGCTCAAGGTTACGTCGCGCACGTCGGTAAAGGAGTATCGCGACACCGAGAAATCGATCCCGGAGATCGCATCGGAACTGGGTGTGGAGACGGTGCTCGAGGGAGGCGTACAACGGGCTGGAGACCAGGTCAGGATCAACGTGCAGCTCATCGACCCGTCCACCGACGAACACCTGTGGGCCGAAACCTACGACGCCCAGCTCACCGCTGAGAATGTCTTCTCGATCCAGAGCGAGATCGCCCGGAGCGTGGCGGATGCGCTCGAAGC
Organism: Gemmatimonadota bacterium; assembly: GCA_037382625.1. GTDB lineage: Bacteria > Gemmatimonadota > Gemmatimonadetes > Palauibacterales > Palauibacteraceae > Carthagonibacter. The sequence goes on from JARRPS010000412.1 coordinate 519, forward strand.
CGAGCTCAGCCCGGCCTAGTCGCGCGAGCTCGCGGTCGTCGCGACCCGGAATCTGGATGCACTCGCGGCCTACCACGCCGGACGGGTCGCGTGGGAGGACCGGGGCACAGGCGTCCAGGACTCCCTGGCGCTCGCGGGCTTCGAGCGAGCGGTCGAGCTCGATCCGGAATTCGCGGACGCCTGGGCGGGCCTTTCGATGATCCTCTCCTGGAACGCCCAGACCCGGACGGACGTGGACCTCGAACGGGCGCGAGCCGCGATCGAGCGCGCCGAGGCGATCGCCCCGGGAAGCGCCGCCGTGGAGATGGCGCGGGGCTACTACGCGTACTACGCAGATCGCCGGTTCGACGATGCACTCGAGCACTTCCGGACGGCGGATCGACTCCGTCCCTCCGACGCGGGCGTGAAGGCGGCGATCGCCTACATCCTGAGGCGGAAGGGAGCCTTCGACGCTGCTAGCCAGGAATTCTCGAGAGCGATCGAGCTGGATCCGCGAAACGCCGGACTCTACATCGGCCAGGCAGAGGCGTTCAACGCGATGCGTCGGTGGAGGGCCGCGGAAGCCGTGATCGAGCGCGGGCTGGTCATCGCGCCACGCAATACCCGGCTGATCGCCTACAAGATCGACGCCATGGTCGATCTAGATCGAAGCCTGGACCGAGCCGCCAGCTACGCGGCAGAAATCGGGTTCGCCGTTCCAGCTGATTTCGAGTTGAACAACGCCCGCGCAAGACTCGAATGGGCCGCGGGCGACGACGGAAGGGCAGTCGAGCTGCTGAACGCAGCACCGCGGCTCAGCGAAGCCGACGAGCTGCGCTACTGGATCGATTCCGGTTTCATCCATCGCCTCGAAGGCAACGTCGAGGCGTCTCGCGTCGCCGGTGAGCGACTCGAGCGGTTGGCTCCGACTCTAACCGAGAGGGACGGCATCCGTGCCTCGATTCTTTCCATTGCTCACGGACTGCAGCTGGATTCGGCCGTGGCCCGGGCCCGGGCCGACGAAGCGGTGAATCGCGCCGGGGAGTCGGGGGACATGATGATCGGTCCGCGTCTGCTGGCTGTAAGCGCTGGCGCCTACCTGTTGATTGGTGACCACGAGTCGGTCGCCAAGATTCTGGTCGCTCTCGCGAGCCGACCCGGAGAGTTCATCAGCGTGGCCGAGCTCGAGCTGTCGCCGACGTTCGAGGACTTCCGGGAGTCGCCCGAATATCCTGAGGTGCTGGCCGCCTTCGAGGCCGCCGAGGCCGAGGCGGCGCGGATCGATAGGGAGGCGGGGCTGTGATGCTGATCCTGCAGGAAGCGGGAGCCGCGACCCCCGAGGGCCTGGTCGAGTGGATCGTCGCACTGGCGCCGTCGGCCCTGATTCTCGTGCTCACGATCGTCGTCGCGGCGGCTCTTCGCCACTGGTTCGAGCGCAGCGCGTCGTCGGCACAGGGCCACAAGGTGCGCAA
>JARRPS010000413.1:0-1965 GCA_037382625.1 Gemmatimonadota bacterium
AGAAGCTCGAATCGTGGCAGGACCTCAAGCTCGGCCTGCTGCTGCACTGGGGACCCTACAGCCAGTGGGGGATCGTCGAGTCGTGGTCGCTCTGCTCGGAGGATGTGCCCTGGTGCGAGCGCTCGATGGACGACTACGCCGAGTACAAGCGAGCCTACGAGGGTCTGCAGACGACTTTCGATCCGACGGCGTTCGACCCGGAGCGCTGGGCGCGGGCCGCGCACGATGCCGGCATGCGGTACGTCGTGTTCACGACGAAACACCACGACGGCTTCGCGATGTTCGACACCCGCCTCACCGACTACCGGATCACGGCGCCCGCCACGCCGTTCAGCTCGGATCCGCGGGCCGACGTCACGCGCGGGATCCTCGACGCTTTCCGCGAGAATGGCTTCATGACGGGCGTCTATTTCTCGAAGCCGGACTGGCACAACCCCGACTACTGGTGGCCGTACTTCGCCACCCCGGACCGCAATCCCAACTACGAACTCGCGAAGTACCCGGAACGCTGGCGTCGATTCGTGGAGTACACGCACGGTCAGGTGGACGAGCTGATGAGCCGCTACGGGCGTATCGACATTCTCTGGCTGGACGGCGGCTGGGTCCGGGTGAAGACCCCGGAGGAGGTGCGGGCTCAGATGCGCCGCTCCGACAACTCGCAGCTCCGGGTGCAGAGCCAGGACATCGACATGCCGCGCCTGGTGGAGAACGCGCGAAGGCGCCAACCGGGCCTGATCGTCGTGGACCGGGCGGTGACCGGCCCCTACCAGAACTACCTGACTCCGGAGGCCCGAGTGCCGGACGAGGCGATCCGGTACCCGTGGGAGGTCCCGATGCCCATGGCTACGAGCTGGTCGTACACGCCGGACGACACCTACAAGTCGGCGCGCGAGCTCGTCCAGATGCTGGTCGACGTGGTCTCGAAGGGCGGAAATCTCCTGCTGAACATCGGTCCGGGCCCGGACGGCACGTGGCACGATGCCGCCTACGACCGCCTCGAGGAGCTCGGCGCATGGATGGAGGTCAACGGAGAGGCGATCTATGGCACGCGCTCCGTGCCGCCGTACGGAGAGGGAAAGTTGCGCCTGACGCGCGGTACCGACGGCGCCCTGTACGTCATGTACCTGGCGGAGGAGGGAGAGACCCGGCTTCCCGAACGGCTGACGCTGACCGGCTGGCGTCCCGCCGGGAAGGCGGCCGTGTCGCTTCTCGGCAGCGACGCCGCGCTCTCGTGGCGGGCTTCGGGAACCGGACTCGTGCTGGAGGTGCCGGAACCCCTCCGCGACACTCCGCCTTGCGATTACGTCTGGGTGTTTCGGATCTCGGAAGTCGAACCGGCAGGCGCCCCGCCATTCTGAAGGTGCTGCCCGGCCGTTGAAGCTCCGGGCCTTCCGCCCGGTCGCCGCGGCACGAACCGATGTGCACCGAGATGCTGACGGGGATGCCCCCGATCCGGATCCGTACGAGATCGTTCCGTCCTCTGGTGTGGGGTCTGCTCGAGCGGTTCCGAGGGGAGTCAGCTCGATGAGGGGGGCGTACTCCCCGTCACCCCGCGTCCGAAACCTGCCCGAGGCGTTGCGCGCGAATGTCGCGGCCGGGAGATTGAGGAGGTACGCAAGACGGCACGGCCAGCCGGCAACGTGATGCAGCTCGTAATCCTTCTTCTCGTGTCGGGAGGGACGGAACGGTGACAAGCGCCGACGCGCACACCGGTGGCCAGGATGTTCTTGCCCAGGACCCCGATCTCAGAGCGCGGCGCTTCTGGAACCGAGGCGACACACTCCGCCTGCTGCTCGTCCCACCGGGCGACCGTCCGGTCGCATCTTCCTTTCGCGATGTCATCGAGTCCCTCGAAGAGCCTCTGGAGCTCGAAGAGGTGGCGACGATCGCGGAGGCTGCGGACCGGCTGGAACGAACGCCGATCCCGGACGTGGTGGTCGTGGATTGTTCCGGAGCCGACACCGA
>JARRPS010000414.1:0-3597 GCA_037382625.1 Gemmatimonadota bacterium
TCTCGTCTCGCCGATCCTCTTCGTCCTGATCGCGATCGCCGTGCTGCTCGCGCTGGGCGACGCGCTGGCCGGGCTCGGCGACGAGCGACGATCGGTGCTGGCGGGGGTGGCACTGACCGTTTTCACGGTATTCGCGCTCAGCGCCCTGAAGCGCGCCGTAGAGGCCAACTGGCCGGCGCCTGCCTATGTGTCCGGTGTCGTGGTGCTGGCCACGGTCGCGTGGACGGAAACGAGCCGGCGTTGGCTGAAGCGGGGCCTGTGGCTCGGGGCGGCGATCGTGGCCGTCATCGTCCTGCAGGCCACATTTCCGGTGCTTCCGATCGATCCGACCGACGATCCGATCGGCGACGCCCACGGCTGGGAAGCCGTTGCCGCCGCAACCAATAATCACGCCGTCGCGATGGCGGCCGAGGGCTGCTCCGAGGTGCGAATCGCCTCGAACCGCTACCAGGAGACGTCGGAACTCGCCTTCCATCTCCCGGGTCAGCCGATCGTCTTCTCCCTCAACCTTCGCTCGCGCACAAATCAGTACGCACTGTGGCCGACCTTCACCGAAGTGGCGGCTCCGGGAGACTGTCTCCTGTTCGTGGCGCCCGACGGGGGCGGAGAGAAGATCGTGGCCGAAGGGCTCGCCGCGGCGTTCGAGGAGGTTAAAGATCTCGGACCGATCGAGCGGCGGCGCGGAAGCGATGTGGTGGGACGACTCCGGGCCTGGGCGTTTTACGGCTGGACCGGGGAATCGGCGCCCTTCGAGGCCCCCTGATCCCGTGCTGCTCGCCTTCCTCGTCGGCGGTCGTCGCCGGAGAAGGAGGTCATGGGACGGAAGTCCAATGGCGGGCCGATGGCACCGACGGTAAACTTGACCCGATTTCTCACTCGACACTCAACGGAGGGCGGACTCGAAGATGAACCATCAAGACACTTCCGGCGGCGGAAGACGGAGCTGGCCCACCGGCCTGCGCTGGAGCGTCGCCGGCGCAGCCTTGTCCGCGATGCTCGTCGCGGGCGCTGCCTGTTCCGGGAGCATCGAGGTCCCGGCTCTCAATCCGACGCCGACCGGCCAGTACCACACGGGTCAGGTCGTCTGGCACGACCTGGTCACCCCTGACGTCGAATCGGCGAAGAAGTTCTACGGAGGCCTGTTCGGCTGGACCTTCCAGACGATCGAGTCCAACGGCATCGAGTACGCGATCGCGATGATCGGGCCGCGACCCGTGGCCGGTTTCTATCGACCCGAGGACAAGACCTACAGCGCGGCCGAGTGGCTCCAGTTCTTCTCGGTGGACGACGTGGACGCGGCGGTGGCCCGCGTCGCGACCGCGGGGGGAACCATGATCGCAGAGCCCGACGACATTCCCCAGCGTGGACGCCTGGCGGTCGTGGAGGACCGCGAGGGCGCCGCGTTCGGACTCATCCGGTCGGCTTCCGGCGATCCCGCCGCAGGCATCTCATCTCCCCACAACGACTTCCTGTGGAACGAGCTGTGGACGAACGACATGGCCGCGGCCGGGAGCTTCTACGAGGCGGCCGTCGAACTCGACTCTCGGATCGTCCCGCGCGAGAACGGTGACTACCTGCTGTTCACCCATGGTGGCGAGCGGCGTGCCGGTGGTCTCGAGATTCCGCAGGCGAACATCGAGCCGACCTGGATCCCGACGATCCGCGTCGCCGACATCAAGGCGACGGTGGCCCGCGCGAAGCAGCTCGGCGGCGAGATCGCCCTCGAGCCTCGCTGGGACCTGGTCGATGGCAAGGTGGCGATCATCGTCGATCCAAATGGCGCTCCGGTAACGGTCCGACAGTGGGAGGGCCAGCCGTGATCACGCGCGCAGAAGGAGGACCCGTCATGCAGAAGAGAATCTCGAACGGTCGCGCGCTGTGGCTCGCCCTCGGGCTCGCGGCGTTTCTGTCGGCCTGCGGCGGCGGCGGTTACATGAGCGTCGGCGGCACGTCGGCGGCACGATCCCGGTGGGCTGGGGCGGCATACACGTCGGCACGTCTGTCCCGATCGGCGGCTGGTAGGACCGGACCCCGGACGGGGCGAACGTCGATCGTGGCGTTCGCCCCGGACCGGTTCTTCTCACGCCCGCTCCGTCTCCTGGGGCTTCAGTACGATCTCCTCGAAGGGCAGGTCTTCGGAGGCCAGCACGAATGCCGTGGTGGGCATCCCTTCGGCCGCGTGCCGCAGTCGCTCGTAGTAGGCCACGTAGTCCTCGCCCGGCTCCCGCATTCCCAGGAAGATCAGGTCCGCGTCCCGGGATGACTCGTGGAGAATGTCGACGAACTTCCGGCCGGAATCGTTGACCAGCACTTCCACCTCGACTCCGCTCCGAAGCCCCCGCGCCACGCCCTCGAGGTTCGGGCGTGCGGACCTCTCCGAAGCCCCCGCGCCACGCCCTCGAGGTTCGGGCGTGCGGACCTCGCGGCCTCCTCGGTGGGACGCACCATCTTCACGCGGATCCGCGCGCCCCTCCACGCGAGACTCGTCTGCAGGAGGTAGGCGAGGGTCAGCATCAGTCCACCGTTCCGCTTCAGACCTCCCCACCAGACGTCGATGATCTTCCGCTCGCCGAACCCGACGTCGTGGTTGTAGTGCAGGATCACCACGTTGCGCCGGCCCTCGTGGAACCGCGCCAGCATCCGGCAGTAGGCGTCGCGGTGCTCCTCGATCTCGCTGTCGCCGAGCAGGATGGTGTTGGGGACCATCTCACCGAGCCCGTACGCCTCTACGAGCCGCTGTGCCCCCTCGAACGGATCGGGCGCCCGGATCAGTCGGATCAGTGCCTGCACGCCCCGGCGGGCGAGATAGTCGCTGATCGTGGTCTCCATCGAGCTCTGCCTCTCCAGCGTCACCGATTCGTCGGTGATCACGCTGGCGACGGTCACCAGGGCCCGACGGTGCGCCAGCCAGTCGGCGAACGCGACCAGGTACCAGCGTCTCGTGGGGGCGCCGGAGAGCACGAGCAGATGGGGACGCCAGTTCTTGGCGTCGTCCGCGCCCTGCAGCCGGAAGAGACCTGCCCGGGTCAGCGCCATCCACAGTCCGCGCCGCACGTCGCCCCAGGCCGCCTGCACCTCTCGCCGCTCGAGCCACAGGTAGATCCAGCCCACGATCACCATGGCGGCGACGGTGGCGATGGCGTTCACGAGGAACATTACGACCAGGCAGCCCACCGCACCGATCGCCGAGAGGTACCAGGGAACGCGGAATCGGGGGCGGAAGGAGGGGCTCCCGAGGGCTCGCTCCAGGCCCGCCGAGATGTTGAGGACGCCGTAGGTAGTCAGGAAGAACATCGTGAGCACGGGAGCGATCAAGTTCAGGTTGCCGAGCGCCACCGCGGCCAGCGCGATCCCGAGCGTGACCACCGTGCCGGCTCGGGGTGTGTCCTCGGGCCCGCTGCCCCGTCCCAGCCACCGGAGGGACTCCGGTAGGACGCCGTCCCGGGCCAGGGCCTGAAGCACGCGGGGCGCCCCCAGAATCGAGCCGACCGCGCTGGAAAGGGTCGCTCCCCATACGCCGAGCAGGATCGCGTCTCCCCACAGCGCCATCCTGCGCATGATCAGCGGATCGTGGATCAGGCTGTCGGCATCGGCCCG
>JARRPS010000415.1:0-3203 GCA_037382625.1 Gemmatimonadota bacterium
AACGCGGTCGGGCTGCTGATCGGACTCGTGGAGCATCATCTCTTCCTCGGGATCGCCGCGGAAAAGGGCGTCGGAGGCGTGACCGAGGTCCTCGGCCGGGTGGGCAAGCCCTACTTGAAGTTCAAAGCGAGATCCTGGGCGGCGCAGGCGCGGCGTTGGACGCCCGCCGAGATCGACGAGGCGCTCGCCCTGATGCAGGAAGCCGATCGACAGGCGAAGACGGGGCATACCGATCACGCTGTGATCGAAAACCTGCTGCTCCGCCTCGAGGCGCAGCGGAAGGGAGCGGCGTGACGTGAGAGCGCGCACGGGCCCATGCCCCGGCGAACGGCGCCTATTCCGAGCCGCGTTTCCGGTACTGCTCGGCGCCGCGACAGGGGTCCTGGTCGCGAGCCCGGTCGCAGCTCAGTCCACAGATCCGCTCGAGGCCGCGGAAGTCGCCGCCGATGCGGGTGACCTCGACCGGGCCCGGCAATATCTCTCGGAGTGGGAGGCCTCGAATGCGTCCGGCGCGGCACGCGACATCCGGGCGAAAGCGCTCGTGCTTCGCGCCCGCCTGACCGAGAGCGCAGATTCGGCCGAGCTGGCGTATATGGAGGCCGCCGTCGTCGGAGGCGAAGAGTACGGCGCCCTGGCCCGCCTGCGCCTTGCCCAGCTGAGGCTGATGAGTGGCCGCCCGGCCCTGGCCATCGACGATCTCGACCTGCTGAGGGACGATTTTCCGGCGAGCACCAGGGTGCCCGAGTCCTGGCTCTGGACCGGCTTCGCCCTCGAATCTCTCGGGGACCCGGCGTCTGCATGTCAGGCCTGGAAAGAGGCGGCAGGCGCCGATCCCGGGGACCCGGTGACGGTGCAGGCGAAGGCGGGACTCGCAGCCTGCGACGAGGGGCTGTCCTCGGAGGGCGCCACCCGTCGATTCACCGTCCAACTCGGCGCCTTCGGGACCCGTGGAGCGGCAGAAGAAGTCCGGGCTCGTGCCTCGGGCGCGGGATCGGAGGCCTGGATCCAGGAGCCCGACGGTACGACGCCCCTCTACCGGGTGCGGGTTGGACACTTCGGCCGAAAGGAGGACGCGGCCCGCCTGGCGGTCGACCTGCGTTCCCTGGGGCTCGAGGCGATCGTCGTGACGGATCGTCCATGACCGAGACCACCACGCACACCCCGCTGATCCAGCAGTACCTCGACGTGAAGTCGAAGCACCCCGATTGCATCCTCTTCTTCCGCGTCGGCGACTTTTACGAGATGTTCTTCGAAGACGCGAGGGACGGGAGTCAGCTGCTCGGCATCACGTTGACCTCGCGAAACAACGGTTCCTCGGACGTTCCCCTCGCCGGAGTTCCGGTCAAGGCGCTTCCCGAGTATCTGCCTCGCCTCGTGCGCGCTGGTCGCCGGGTAGCGATCTGCGAGCAGGTCGAGGACGCGGCCCGGGCCGAGGGACTCGTCCGGCGAGAGGTCGTAGAGAGCCCGCTCGGAATCGCCACGGCGGACCTCTCGACCGGCGAGGTGGAGGTCTGGGAGTGTGATGCGGGGGCGCTGGTCGACGAGCTCAGTCGGATCGAGCCGGCCGAGCTCGTGCTTCGAGCGTCGGTCGCCGAACCACCCGACGGGCCCTGGATCGTCACCCGCCGCGAGCCGTGGCGCTTCGAAGCCGACGTCGGGGCCGAGGCCCTGCGCCGGGTTTACCGGACCAGAGGCATCGAGGGGTTCGGGTTCGAGCTTCCGAAGGATCGGCATCTCGTCGCCGCGGCCGGAGCGCTGACCGCGTACCTGGAGGAGCTGCGTCCGGCCGGGCTCGATCATCTTCGGGCGCCCCACGTGCACCGGATCGGCCGCCACCTTCACCTGGACGAGATGACCCGCCGGAACCTCGAGATCGTAGAACCACTGCGAACCGGCGAGGGCGGAACTCTGGTGGAGGTCCTCGACCGGACTCGTACGCCGATGGGTCGGCGACTTCTGCGCCGCAGGATTCTGCGCCCTCTCGTGGACCTGGCGGCGATCGACCGCAGACTCGATGCCGTCGAGGAACTGGTGCTGGACCGGGAGCGCCGCGCAGCCCTTCGCGCCGCGCTGGCCGACATCCGAGACCTCGAGAGGCTCTCCACGCGTGTCGCCCTGGGCCGGATTTCTCCCCGCGAAATGCTGGGACTGGGACGTTCCCTGGAACCTCTGCCCTCCCTGTTCGAGGTGATCTCGGGCTCCCGTTCGCCCCGCTTGCAGGAGCTCGCCGAGGGCTTCGACGACCTCGCCGACCTGCAGGCGAGGATCGAGTCGGCGATCGATCCCGACGCACCGGCGGCCCTCAGCTCCGGCGGAGTCATCCGGCCGGGATTCGACATGCAGCTCGACGAGCTGCGCGAGGTGAGAGACGGGGCGGTGGACTGGATCGCTCGGCTCCAGGCGCGGGAAAGGGCCGAAACGGGGATCGAGAGCCTGAAGGTCGGCTACAACAAGGTCTTCGGGTACTACATCGAGGTGACCCGCTCGAATCTCGGCCGGGTACCCGAGCGATACGATCGCAAGCAGACGCTGGCCAACGCCGAGCGCTTCATCACGCCCGAGCTCAAGGAGTGGGAAGCGAAGGTGTTCGACGCGGAAACCCGGATCGCCGAGAGCGAGGCGGAGCTCTTCCGGGCCTTGCGCGAGGAGCTCGCGCAGCGCGTGCCTCGCATCCAGGCGACCGCCGAGCGGATCGCCGAGCTCGACGTCCATGCCTCCTTCGCCGAGAGCGCCGAACGTGACGGCTACGTGCGGCCCGAGCTCACCGACGAATTCGGCCTGGAGATCGTCGCGGGACGCCACCCGGTGGTGGAGCGGCGGATCGCACGAGAGGATTTCATCCCCAACGACATCTGCCTGGATCGTGGCGGATATGTCATGGTCCTTACCGGACCGAACATGGCAGGGAAGTCGACCTTTCTGCGCCAGGTGGGGTTGATCGCGCTGATGGCCCAGGTCGGGTCGTTCGTGCCGGCCGACCGTGCGAGAATCGGACTGTGCGACCGTGTGTTCACCCGGGTCGGAGCTTCCGACAGCCTGGCGCGCGGCCAGAGCACCTTCATGGTCGAGATGACGGAGACGGCGACGATCCTCAACGGGGCCACCGACCGGAGCCTCGTCCTGCTCGATGAGATCGGTCGAGGCACATCGACCTACGACGGGGTGGCCATCGCGTGGGCGGTCACCGAGCATATCCATGAAGA
>JARRPS010000416.1:0-1940 GCA_037382625.1 Gemmatimonadota bacterium
TTCTCCTACGCCGACGTGCTCGACTCGGCGAAGGGCTGGGCCGGAGTCATCCGGAACCACGAGGAGATCGCGGCGCAGTTCGAAGAGTTCTATCACCGGGCGAGCACCTTCAGCCTCGGAGTGTGCAACGGCTGCCAGCTCTCGGCGCTGCTGGGCTGGGTTCCCTGGGAGGGGATCGAGATGACCCGCCAGCCGAGGTTCATTCACAATGCATCGGGCCGCTTCGAGTCCCGGTTCGTGGCGACGCGGATCGAGCCGAGTCCCTCGATCCTGCTGCGCGGCATGGAAGGGGCCCGACTCGGAATCTGGAGCGTGCACGGGGAGGGAAGGGCCTATTTTCCCGATCCGCACATACTGGAGCGGGTGGAAGACGCAGGCCTCGCGCCCGTCCGGTTCGTGAATGACGACGGTGAGGTCACGCAGGACTATCCGTTCAACCCGAACGGCTCCGCGCATGGGATCGCGGCGCTCTGCTCTCCGGACGGCCGGCACCTGGCGATCATGCCGCACCCGGAGCGGGCCTTCCGGCTGTGGCAGTGGCCCTGGCTTCCGACGGGGCTGCGGAGTCGGATGCGGACCGCCGCCGACGCCGGGCAATCGGCGCCGTCGCCCTGGTTCCGCATGTTCACGAACGCGCGAGAGTGGTGCGACGAGACCGACTAGATGAGAAGAGAGAGGGCCTCCCGGATTCGAGGCCCTCTCTTTCCGACGTACCGACCTTCCGGCCGCGTACTCAGTTCAAGTCGATCACGAATCCCGTTCGCTCACCGCTGCGCGTTTCCTTCACCGTGCAGCGGAGCCTGTGCTCCGTCCCGTTCGCCGCCACCTGGCCGACTCCGCTGATCATGAACGCGGATCGGTAGGGCTGCAGGACCGTGACGAAGGTGAGACCGGGGAACGGAGAGAAGATGTCCGGCACCCCCGTCGCATGGGCCTGCAGGGTCCCACTCCCCACGAACTCGGCAGGCCCGTCGCCCGGCGAGCCCGGCGCATACGCCATGTAGGCGTTGTTGTCGGTGACCTTCATGGTGACCGTGCCGTCCGGATTCATGCGGTAGAACGACCCGTTCTGCCGATTCTCCTGAAACAGAACGCAGACGTCGCCGGACTCGGTGTCGCTCAGGAAGGCCCCGAAGAGTGCGACACCTTCAATGAATCCGGCGCCGTTGCCGCTGTTCCGTGCCGCCGCGGCGATCTCCGGCAACAGCGACATCGCTTCGTCGTAGAAATCCGGTGCTGCGGACTTCTTGAACGAAGCCGTATCGATTGCGGTGTCGGTCGGAGTGTCCTGGCATCCGGCGAGTCCCAGAACTGCCAGCGCGAAGACGAAGGTCGAACGTCGAAGCATGATCTTCCTTTCGAATTGGGTGCCCTCGCGAAGACGAAGGTCATTCCGCGCCAGTAAGGACAGAGTCCGGGATTCTTGTCAAGCCTGTAGCGCGCTCGCTACAGGTCCGACTCCGGGTGCGGATCTCTGGGTCTCGGTGTCAGCTCGAGGTCCTGGAAGTCGTAGCTGAAGTCCACGTCAGGGGAGGCGGGGGCCATGCGTGCCGCCCGGATCCGGCCGTCCGGAGTCAGGTCGAAGGTGATGAAAGCATCAGCCCTGAGCTGCCGGTCAAGCCAGCGGACGAGGAACGTGTCGTACTGCCAGTGCTGTAGATCTCCGACGAGGGCCGGCGTTCTCGTGAAGCGGATCGACAGGTCGCCGCCCGACTCCTCGACCACGATCTCCCCGTACCACGGGTCGACATAGACGTCGGCGTATTCCGATGGCGCCAGCGACGGTTTCGAGAGTGTGTCACGGGTCGCGGTCACGGTCCGCAGCCCCCTTTCCCGGATCGAGTCACGGCGGGCGGAGAGACGGACGTACGCAGCCAACCAGTCGTGCGCCGGCGCACCCAGGTAGTGGTCCAGCACCTGGTGGGTGATCGCGTTGAACG
>JARRPS010000417.1:0-1892 GCA_037382625.1 Gemmatimonadota bacterium
CTCGAAGATACGGGGTGGTCGATTGAATCCGATATTAGAACCATACAGGACTAGTCAGACGTCAAGCTCCCGGAAGTGGCGGTGGACCCAGACTAATTGGATGCGAGATTCCAGGAAGGACCTGGTCCAGACCTCGGTCGATCGCTTCATGGCATGCCACTCATTGTCGCCCGTCAGCAGCGCGACTCGCGTTGCGGTAATTCTGTACAAATCTCAATCATTAGCCTGCCTTAAGCAGCAATGAGAGCTCAGCTTCAGCTGACCGGTGCTGCACCGTGGCGTTCCCGTGAGATCTACCCGATGGACACCTGACCTATGTCAGGTCTCGCAGTCCGGTTGCGAAGAGTTCTTGGGAGAGCACAGCCGAAGGGGCCCGGCAGTGCTTATGTCTACTCAATGGGCAGTCAGGCGGTCATCGCTGTATCCAACGCGGCGCGACTCATCATCATCGGCAGAACTCTCGACGCTGGGGAATTCGGGCGGTTTTCGATCGCCTTCGCGGCGATCCTCGGTTGCCAGGTGCTGTTCCTGGGGTTGATCCATACGCCGGTGGCGTCCCTCGCGGGAACCCGCAAGGGACTTCAGTTACGGAAATTCGTCACTGTCGCAGTCCTGGAGTCTTCGATCGTCGCATCGATGCTCTGTGCAATCCTGGTGGCCGCCGGTCTCGTCGTGGCCAGCCCAGTTGGCAAGGTTCTGGTGGCAGCCGCCGCAGTCGTGGGGCTTTCGACTCTCAGGTACGTCGGCTATCCGCTTCGTTATGCATTGCTCGACTTCAGGTCGACCTTCATCCTCGATTGCGTCTGGGCAGGCGCTCAACTGATTGCTCTGGTCACCGTCTTCTTTGCGCTCGACCATCGGACCGCCGTTGCGGCCATTGGCGTAATGGCGATCGCCGAAGGGATAAGTCTGGGAGGATGCGTGCTCTTGGTCAGGCCCTACCTCGCTAAGCCCAACAACCTGTCGAAGGAGGCTCGTGATCTCTGGAACTTCGGCAAGTTCTCGGTGACCACGTCATTCGGGAAGTATATATTGAGGAATTCAGTGGTCCTGATACTCGGTAGCGTATTGTCACCAGCCCGACTGGCGGGATTTGCCGCATCAAAAAATCTCGTTCGGTTGAGTGAGCCCATGACGTTCGCACTGGGAAATGTATTGCGATCGGAATCCGCATCACTCACAAGCGGAGCAACTCCAGGCCCGGAAGGTCTGACCAGAGTGCGTCGGACATTCGTGACAGGACTAATTCTGTCTGCGGGGGCGGTGGTTGTTATTGCGACATTTCAGAGGCTTGGTTACGACATAGTATTCGCAGGGCGGTACGGGGAATACCGGGGCGTGTTATGGATTCTCTGCGCATTCGGTTTGCTTGATTCACTTTCACACTTATTGGTGGCTATGCTCGACGGAGCCGGCTCCCCGGATGTGGTGATGCGAGCGACCGTCGTCAGTGGTATCGTCGGACTAATGCTGATTGCTGCGTTGAGCCATTTGTTCGGAGTCTACGGTGCGGCGGCAGCGTTGGTTGCAAGTTCTACAATCTACGGTGCCCTCCTGCTTCACTATACAATCCGGCATCCAGTGTTGCAGGAAATTCTTGTGCCCCGGAGAATTGCGGGATCGTGAACATCTCCTTTCACGCGGACCCCGCGGCGTGTCCTACCGTTCCCTCGCCTTTCCCTGTGGAGGACTCCGATGGGGTTCGGACTTTACGATCCGGCCCGGAATTCGTGCGTTCTCCAGTGAAGCGACGGCAAGTTCTGATTCTTCTCGCACTAGCGTTGGGGACGACGTTTCTCCTCTACTCGTCGACGATCAGCTCCCTGGGTCAGGGACCCTCTCGCTCCGCATTTACATCGGCTGAGAGCTTTGATCCTCTCGCGCGATTCAAG
>JARRPS010000418.1:0-1849 GCA_037382625.1 Gemmatimonadota bacterium
CACTCTTCCGGCGCTTCTCCCGACAGATAGGCTTTCGACAGGTTGGGTCGGTCGTAGGGAGCGTCGGGGTCGGGATCGACCAGCGCGATCGGCCCGCGATATCCTTCCCGGCGCAGGGTCTCGGCAGCCGCGATTCCGGCGGCCCCGGCGCCGATGATCACGACGGACTCGGGCCCGTCCGCCTCCGAGCCCGGAGCCGCCGGCTGCTCACGTTCCAGCCGCCGGCCCACGAACGCGCTTCCATCCCTGGTCTCCACCTCGAACCGCGGCAGCGGATCGAGCGCCGGGCCACCGAGCAGGTCGCCGTCCGATACGGAGAAGCGCGCGTGGTGCCAGGGACAACGGAGGATGTCGGCGTGGAGAAGACCATCCGAAAGAGGCGCGCCGTAGTGCGTGCAGGAAGCGCCGAAAGCCTTCACCTCGTCGTCGACTCGGACGAGAAACACCGCTTCGTCACCGACCCGGCCGAATGTGGGCACCCCTTCTTCGAGATACTCAATGAGCACGCCGGCCGTCAGATCAAGTTCGCCCTCTGCGTGGTCGGATTCCGACATCTGGCTCTGCTCCCTTTCGCGTTCCGGTCGTCAGTCTCGCTGCGTGTCTGTCCGTTCAACCCCGGTGGCGCCGGCAAGGTCGCGCGTGCAGCTCGCCGAGCTCAGCCCCCGGTCGTCAGCGCCCGCGACGCATGAAGCGGAAAGCCGAGCGCTCCGGGCGTCCAGTCCTCGAAGGCACGGTACGCCGGCGCCTCACCTGCGGCCTCGCACTCGCGCATCCGATCGGCGAGCCACTGGAACCACTCATCGAACTTTTCGCGACCCTGATCCTGCCGGACTTCGGTCACCCAGCCCTCGACCCGGTCCCAGGCCCCCAGCACGAGGCCTCCCATCAGTCCCCAGACCATGTCGAATTCCACTACGCCGCGGTGGACCATGATTCCGACCGACTCGACGGTAAGGCTCACGAGCATCGCCGCGTCCAGGAATGCCTCCCCGTGCTCCTCGAGCTCGTCGCCCGACAGACCCGGCGGCAATGACAGGAGCAGTCTCAGGGCCTGCCCGAATTCCGGGCTCTGGAAAGATCGCGCCAGCTCGATCGCGGCCATGTCCCGCCGCTGCTGCCTCAGGTGCATGAGCTGGATGATGGCGAACACCGATCCGACCAGGACGATGATGACACCGAGTACTTCGGCCAGGTTGGCCGCCGTTTGAAGATCCACATCCACCCCCCACGTTCCCGATCCACACCTTCGACGGTAACTGGTCAGACACGTAGAAGTGGCTCAGGGTTCCGTGGGACGAGGGTAAGCTCCACCGCGGACCGGGCGATCGGGACCGACGTTGAACGTGCGGACTGAGAGTGGATCGTCTTAGACTATCATGGATTTCGAACCACTGCCGTCGGCTAACGCGTACCGGAGGCGTCACGTGTAAGCGCGGGCGGCAAGAGCGATGGAGGCAGAATGGCACATGAACGCCTGCTCAGGCGGGGGCTCTTGCTCCTGTTCCTGGTAGCCGTGTCGATTCCCGCGACTCCGGACAGCGCCCCGGCGCAGCTCGCGACGGCAGGGGCCGCGATCGGGCTCGCGACGGGCGGCCTGACCGGTGCGCTCAGCGGAGCGGCCCTCGGAAGCGCCGTCGGCGGGATCAGTTCGGCCGGAGATGTGGTCGACCTGGCAGGGAAGAGGAAGACGATCAAGAAGGGCCGCGAGCTCGGCGCGATCGCCGGGGGCGCGATCGGACTCGCCACGGGCGGAATCGGAGGCGCGCTCAGCGGCGCCGCGCTCGGCACGGCGGTCGGCGGGGTCGGAGGCAGGATCATCGGATCGGCGGAACCGTCGGCGGAAGAGTCA
>JARRPS010000419.1:0-4184 GCA_037382625.1 Gemmatimonadota bacterium
CCTATGACGCGGAGCTGACGGCCGAGAACGTGTTCGCGATCCAGAGCCAGATCGCCCGCAGCGTGGCGGACGCCCTGGAGGCGGAGCTCAGCCCCGGCGAACGAGAGGAGCTCGAGGTCGTCGCGACCCGGAATCTGGACGCGCTCGCCGCGTACCATGCCGGACGGATCGCGTGGGAGGACCGCGGCGAGGGCACTCAGGACTCCCTCGCGCTCGCGGGCTTCGAGCGAGCGGTCGAGCTCGATCCCGAGTTCGCCGACGCCTGGGCCGGCGTCTCGATGATCCTCTCGTGGAACGCCCAGACCCGCGCCGACGTCGACCTCGAACGGGCCCGCGCCGCGATCTCGCGGGCCGAGGCGCTCGCCCCAGGCAGCGCGACGGCTCACCTGGCGCGGGGGTACTATGCCTACTACGTCGATCGCAGGTTCGACGACGCGCTCGAACAGTTCCGGACGGCCGACCGACTCCGTCCCTCCGATGCGGGGGTGAAGGCGGCGATCGCGTATATCCTCCGTCGGCAGGGCGACTTCGAGGGCGCTGCAGAGGAGTTCGCGCGGGCGATCGAGCTCGATCCTCGTAACGCCGGCCTCTACATCAGCCAGGCCGAGACCTTCGCGGCCCTGCGCCGCTGGAAAGCCTCGGAGGCCGTAATCGAGCGCGGCCTGGCGATCGCGCCGCGTAATACGAGGCTGATCGCCGACAAGATCGGTGCTCTCGTCTCGCTCGATCGGGATCTCGGGCGCGCGACCCGTTACGCCTCGGAGATCGGCGTCGCGTTGCCGGCAGATTACGATCTGAACGCGGCCCGCGCCGAGCTCGAATGGGCCGCCGGCAATGGCGTCAGGGCCCTCGAGCTGCTGGACGAAGCGCCGCGGGTCAGCGAGAGCCAGGAGGCGCGCTACTGGCTCGAATCGGGCCTCATCCATCGCCTCGACGGCGACATCGAGGCGTCTCGCGCGGCCGGCGAGCGGGTCGAGCACTATGCGCGGAATCTTACAGAGCGGGACGGAGTGCGGGATTCCTTCCTGGCGTATGCCCGAGCACTGCAATTGGATTCGACCGCCGCGCGCGTCCGGGCCGCCGAGGCCTTGAAGCGCAGCGGCGAGTCCGGCGACATGATGCTCGGTCCACGCGTCCGCGCGACGAGCGCCGCGGCGTACGTGATGGTAGGCGACCACGCATCGGCCGCTTCGGTACTGCGCGATCTCGCCGGCCAGCCCGGCGAATTCATCAACGTGGCGGACCTCGAATTGTCGCCAGTGTTCGATGAGTTCCGGGCGTCGCCCCGGTATCCTGAGGTGCTGGCGGCGTTCGAGGCCGCCGAGGCCGAGGCGGCGCGGATCGACGTGGAGGCGGGGCTGTGATGCTGATCCTGCAGGAAGCGGGAACCGCGACCCCCGAGGGCCTGGTCGACTGGATCGTCGCACTGGCGCCGTCGGCCCTGATTCTCGTGCTCACGATCGTCGTCGCGGCGGCTCTTCGCCACTGGTTCGAGCGCAGCGCGTCGTCGGCACAGGGCCACAAGGTGCGCAATCATAGAGGTGCAGGAACACTTCGGCCGCGTCTCCGAGCGAGGCCTGTTCCACACCGAGATCCAGACCGAAGAGCGAAGCCTGGTCACGCTTCCGAACCTGTACCTGGTGACGAATCCCGTCACCACCGTTCGCTCGTCGGGGACGATCGTCTGGGCCACCGTGTCGCTCGGATACGACGTACCGCGAGCCCACATCGAGGAGCTGCTGCTGGAAGCGGCGAGGAACGCGGGTCTGGAGGACCCGTTCGTCACGACCCAGGAGCTCGGCGATTTCTCGGTTACGTATCGCATCGCCGGCCTGCTGACCGAGGTGAAGTCGCTGATCTCGGCCCGCTCGCGACTGCGCGGCGCGATGCTGGACAGCCTGCACGGCGGCGGCATCGAGATCGTCAGCCCGATCTTCCATAACCAGCGAAAGCTGGAGCCCGACCAGCTGTTCATTCCAAGAGTCGAGCCGAGGAAGGTCGCGACGGTGGAAGAGGAGGCCGCGGTGCCGGAAGAGATCCTGTTCGACAAGGCAGAACAGGCCGAGGCCGAGGAGAAGATGGAGCGTACGCTCAGCTCCGTGTCCGACGAGATCAAGGCGGTGGAAGGCGAGCTGAAGAGCGCCTCCGAGGAAGAAAGGCCGGTGCTGGAGCAGAAGCGGCAGCGCCTCGAAGCCGAAAAGGAGCGCCTGGCCGCACAGTTGGAGCGGGAGAAGCAGGAGAACGAGAAGAAGAAGGAGGAGGAGGAGAGGGGCTGAGCCTTCAATCGCCTGACGGAGAGCACCGCACGCGCGCACTCCATTTTGCCCCTGCCGACGCGTTTCTGCGCAAGAAGGGTCGAAGGGTCGCCACGAAGGCGACGCAACAAGCTCCGACCCCTTGAGCGAGGAGAAACGCCATGCGCACTCGTCTATCTCTTGCCTGTGCGGCACTCGTAATCGTCGGCTGCAGCGACGCTCCCATGGCACCGGAGACCGACCCGGCGGGGCTCGCCCCCGAATCGTCCGTGGTGTTCAAGACTCCGGATCAGAGTCCCGGACCCCCCTTCTGGACGATCTCCGGGAATGGTGGGTTCATCCCGAACGAGCATCGACCCGGCGCCTCGCCAGACGAAGTACCGGGGGCTGGGATCAGTGCCGATCGTGTTCGTCCTGTGGTCGGAGGTGGAGCCGGCGACCTCCGATGGGCTGACCCTGGCCGAACTGCTCGCGCTGCCCTCTGCGACGATCGGCCATGCAGACCGCTATGTGGAGACGGACGTCTACGGGGTGTCCGGACCGCTCGGGGCCGGTAACGGAATGTACAAGATCTCCGCAGATGGAGAGCTCGAGGACGGCAGGTCGTTCGGTCTGCAAGTGAACGAGGTGCTCGGCGAGCTGCAGAAGGTCCGGATCGTATTCGGTTCCTGATCCGGACGCACCCGGGAGGTGCCCGGGCGAGCCGGACCGTCGACCGCGCGGCCAGGGGCTGTCGTCGGTCGTCCGGCCCCGGTCGCTTCCCTCAGAGTCCGAGCGCGGCGCGTGCCGAATCGACCGCGGCGCCCAGGGGCCCACTTGCGAGATCGAGCTCCTCCAGAGCTCTCGCGCGATGTTCTCGCGCCGCTGCCTCGCGGCCGAGCGCGTCGGCCACCCGGGCCCTCCGGAGACGAATCGAGGCCCGGAGCGTCCCGTCCGCTCGCCCAGCGCGCCATGCCGGGAACTGCACGGACTCGTACCAACGCAGCAGGGCTTCCGCGTCCCCGGCCCGACCCGCGTCGAGCAGCCAGCCGGCCGCTGAGAGCCGGTTCACGGCCGTTAGATAGGGGTGCGCGTTCCCCTCCCGTCGGAACCAGAGTCTCTCCGCCCGGTCCCGCTCGAGCTCCCGTAACGCATCCGCCGCCTCCTCAGTCCGGCCCGCGGCCCCGAGCGCGAGCGCGTCGAGCGAGCGCGCGAGGTGACCGGCAGGTACGGTGTCCCGGTCTTCCGGCGCGGACGCGGTCCACGCTGCGAGACGCGAACGGGCCTCCGCCAGCGCCTCCGTGTCTCCCCGCGCCGCTGCCGCGACGCCGTCGAGCCAGGCGAGTTCCGACCGGCTCGACGGATCCAGATCGGGACCGCGTGCCAACGTTTCGCGCCACGCGTCCCCGGCGCCGGCCGAAAGCGTGCCGAGCCACTGCCCGATCGCCGCGAGTCGCCACGCCAGGAGGAGCGGCTCAGCCCCGCTCGCCGAGGCGACGTACTCGTCCATGACGACGAGCGCGGAGTCCCAGGCCCCTCGCGCCGCAAGCGCGTGCGAGAGGCTACGCAGCGCGCCACGGCGGGCCGCGGCGGGGACGGGGAGCGCCAGCGTCCGCTCCTCGAGCGCGGTCTCGCCCCGCGGGAACCCGTACGCGAGCACCTCTCCCCCTACGCGCGATAGATCGAGGGGGCCCTCGTAATCGACGAGCTGACGCGCGAGCGAGTCGGTCGCCATGGGGTCAGGCTCGTCACCGGTCGCGGCGAGCCCGTGCAGGAACCGGTACAGCCGGACCTGGTCGAGCCCGAGTTCGGCCATGCTCGTCGAGTCGGTGCCGAGCGCGTCGAGCTTCTCGATCGCGGTCCGGGTCGCCGCCGTGTCACGGTCGGCGAGCGCCATCCAGAACAGGTGCTGCCAAAGAGTGGAGCTCGTCGGGTTGAGCGCCACGGCCC
>JARRPS010000420.1:0-2947 GCA_037382625.1 Gemmatimonadota bacterium
CGCATCGAGGTCCGGGCCATCCCCGTCGGTGACGAGACGCTGAGCGTGCTGGAGATCTGGGGCGCCGAGTACCAGGAGAACGACGCCCTGCTGCTGCGGCCGGGCGACGAGGGACTGTTCCGCGACCTGTGTGAGCGGGAGAAGGTGGTGTGGGCGATCGTCGGCCGGGTCACGGGCGACGGCCGGGTAGTGCTGCACGACGAGAGGGACGGCTCCACGCCGGTGAACCTCGATCTGGAGGACGTGCTCGGCGACATGCCGCGGAAGACGTTCGAGCTGGACAGGGTCGAGCCGGAGCGGCGGCCGCTGGAGCTGCCGGAGGGACTGACGGTCGGGCAGGCGCTGGATCGGGTGCTCCGGCTGGTCTCGGTCGGATCGAAGCGCTTCCTGACGACGAAGGTGGATCGAAGCGTGACGGGTCTCGTGGCCCGGCAGCAGACGGCTGGCCCGCTGCAGCTGACCGTGGCGGACGTGGCGGTCATCGCGCAGAGCCACTTCGGCGTCACCGGAGGCGCGACGGCGATCGGAGAACAGCCGATCAAGGGGCTGCTGGATCCGTCCGCCATGGCGCGACTCAGCGTCGGAGAGGCGCTGACCAACCTGGTCTGGTCGCGTGTCAGCCACCTCGAAGACGTCAAGTGCTCGGGAAACTGGATGTGGGCGGCGAAGCTGCCCGGCGAAGGAGCTCGACTGGCCGAGGCGGCCATGGCCTTCGCCGAGGTCCTCGAGGAGCTGGGGATCGCGATCGACGGGGGCAAGGACTCGCTGTCGATGGCGGCGCTCGCACCTGCGGCCGGGGAGGGCGACGAGACGGTCATGGCCCCGGGTGCGCTCGTCGTCAGTGCGTACGTGACGACGCCCGACATCACCCGGACGGTGACTCCCGATTTCACGTTGCCGGGCCGCGGCCGGCTGCTGTACGTGGATCTCGGGGGGGAGCGCTACCGGCTCGGCGGATCCTCGCTGGCTCATTGCTTCGGTCAGGTCGGATCGGAGTCGCCGGACCTCGAGGATCCCGGAGTACTGGAGCGCGCGTTCGGAGTGGTGCAGCTCCTGCTGGAGCAGGGGGTCGTCCGGGCCGGTCACGATCGAAGCGATGGAGGACTGGCGGTCACGCTCCTGGAGATGGCGTTCGCCGGCAACACGGGCTTCGAGGTGGATCTGCCGTTCGATGCATCGCGGGCACTGGAGGTGCTGTTCGCGGAGGAGCTCGGCCTCGTGATCGAGGTGGATCCCGAGGACGTCGAGGCGGCGCTGGCGGACTTTCGGGGCGCCGACGTGCCCTGCATCGAGATCGGATCGGTGACCGCCGGGCCCGATGTCCGAATCCGCATGAACGGAGAGGAGGTTCTGGGTGAAGACCTCCGGGATCTCCGCGACGTCTGGGAAGCCACGAGTTTTGCCCTGGACGCGCTGCAGGCGGATCCCGACCTGGTGGCCCGCGAGAGAGACGGGCTGTCGTCGCGGTCCGGGCTCAGCTTCGAAGTGCCCTTCGACTACGCCTCTGAGGAAGCCGTAGAGCCCCGGAATGGCGTCCGGCATCCGGTCGCGATTCTGCGGGAGGAGGGTTCCAACTCGGATCGAGAGATGGCCTCGGCCTTCCATGCGGCCGGCATGGAACCGTGGGACGTCACGATGACCGATCTGCTCGAGGGTCGAATCCGGCTCGACGCCTTTCGCGGCGTGGTGTTCGTCGGGGGCTTCTCCTACGCCGACGTGCTCGACTCGGCGAAGGGCTGGGCCGGAGTCATCCGGAACCACGAGGAGATCGCGGCGCAGTTCGAAGAGTTCTATCACCGGGCGAGCACCTTCAGCCTCGGGGGAGGGGATCGAGATGACCCGCCAGCCGAGGTTCATTCACAACGCATCGGGCCGCTTCGAGTCCCGGTTCGTGGCGACGCGGATCGAGCCGAGTCCCTCGATCCTGCTGCGCGGCATGGAAGGGGCCCGGCTCGGGATCTGGAGCGTGCACGGGGAGGGAAGGGCGTATTTCCCCGATCCGCACGTACTGGAGCGAGTCGAACACGCAGGCCTCGCGCCCGTCCGGTTCGTGAATGACGACGGTGAGGTCACGCAGGACTATCCGTTCAACCCGAACGGCTCCGCGCACGGGATCGCCGCGCTCTGCTCTCCGGACGGCCGGCACCTGGCGATCATGCCGCACCCGGAGCGCGCCTTCCGGCTGTGGCAGTGGCCCTGGCTTCCGACGGGGCTGCGGAGTCGGATGCGGACCGCCGCCGATGCCGGGCAGTCGGCGCCATCGCCCTGGTTCCGGATGTTCACCAACGCGCGAGAGTGGTGCGACGAGACGGGCTGAGCAGCCGAGACGATTCCCTCCGACAGCAGCTCGCGTTCTATCGAGTGATCAGGGCCTGCGTACCGGCGCCGATCGCGGCTCGAGCCTGAGATCCTGGAAGTCGTAGCTGAAGTCCACGTCAGGTGAGGCGGGGACCATGCGCGCCGCCCGGATCCGACCGTCCGGAGCCAGGTCGAAGGTGATGTAGGCATCCGCCCTGAGCTGCCGGTCACGCCAGCGGACGAGGAACGTGTCGTACTGCCAGTGCTCCAGATCTCCGACGAGGGCCGGCGTTCTCGTGAAGCGGATCGACAGGCCGCCGCCCGACTCTTCGACCACGATCTCCCCGTACCAGGGGTCGACGTAGACGTCGGCGTATTCCGACGGCGCCAGCGAGGGTTTCGAGAGTGTGTCACGGGTCAGGGGCGCGGTCCGCCGCTCCCGTTCCCGGATCGAGTCACGGCGGGCGGAGAGACGGACGTACGCATCCAGCCAGTCGTGCGCTGGCGCACCCAGGTAGTGGTCCAGCACCTGGTGGGTGATCGCGTTGAACGCCGCTCCCTCCTCCGCGTTCGTCAGGACCACGACGCCCAGATCGAGGGCGGGGAGCAGGGTAAGTCGCGACACGTACCCGGGCAGGCTGCCGGTATG
>JARRPS010000421.1:0-1811 GCA_037382625.1 Gemmatimonadota bacterium
GTCGGAAGAACTCGAGCGAGAAGAGGCGGGAATAGCCCAGCACCACCAGGAGCGCGTACCGTTTGCCCCAGGGCAGGCGGAAGTCGGCGAAGTCCACCTGCCCTTGCCGGCCTGGAGGCGTCTCGAAGCGGATGACTTCCTCCTCAGGAGGCTTGGGCCGGACCGTCCGGACGTACTCCTTCACCTGGGTGTAGCCGCCGAGATAACCAGCGGCCTCAATCTCCTGGAAGAGTCGCACCGCCGAGAGCTCAGGATACGTCTCGAGCCTGGCCAGGACGATGCCCTTGTAGGGGTCGATTTTACGGGGAACGGGAGGCCGTGGGCCGTAGTGGACGGTCTCGGGACTCAGGTCTCGGTCCAGTTGGCCCTGTTCGATCCAGCGGTGAACGGTTCGGCGGCCGACGCCAAGCATATCGGCCACCGCGGTTATGGTCATGCCCTGTTCGAGATAATGTCTAAGCAACACGCGCTTCTTCCATCCGATCATCGCGTCTCCACCGAGAATGAGGAGACGCCAAGTTGAATGATCGGCTGCGAAGGCGCTTAGATCCTTCTCACTACACCCAACACCCCGCAGCCACGAGGTCGTTGAGTGTGCCATTTTCGTCCGCCACATCTGTGCAATTTTGGGCCGCCGTTAACACTCCGGCGCTCCGTACCACAAATGCTCCCGCCGATTTCTTATAACGTTCCAGAGTACCGACGCGGCTCGCATCGCGAGCCGCGTTCCCCGGAGCGAACGCAGTGAGCGCAGGCGGTACTCGTTTGTTAAACGTCGTTGTCCTCCACACGCTCGTCCAACCCGCATCAGATCCGCCTGCGGCATACGGATATGACGGACCCCTGCAGTTCTCGGGGGACCTAAAGTTCAGGGCATATGATGCGGGGCTCCGGGGCTGGAGCGGAAAGGAAAATTGAGCGAGCCTGCACCGGGCCCCGCAGCATCATGCTGAGCTAGTGGGCACGGTGCCGACCAGAAGCCGCCCGGCACTTCACTCGGGGTGCTTAGCTGCCAACTCGGTCACGAGGCTGTCATACCGGCCGTGAAGACGCTCCATCCGCCACATGGCCTGATATTCCCGCCCGAGTCGAGCGGTTACCAGATTCCGAATCACCGGGTCGCGAATCACTCCCAACAGGTAGGCGACGGGATCATCTGGAGCGTGCGTCTCCCCCAATGCCTCCAGGCCCGTGGAACGGCTCCCTGTTCCCAGAAACAGGAGATCGAAGCGCTGGCTCAGTTCACGCGTCAGGTCCCCACGGACGAGACTTCGGACCATCGCCTCCTGCTGCCACACTTGGTCCAGACCCGAACGATAGCCAGCCAGTCGAGTCCTCAGGTCAGTGTCGAATCCCGGTGCGCTCGCGTCGGAAATGAGGACACGATCGAGAGCATCGGTGGCAACATCGAGCCACATCTCACCGGCCAAGACCCAACGCGCGTCTGAGACGAACATCGAGTCGGGCTCCGCCGCCCCGACCGCAACGCCCAGAACTCGTAGGCCACCCTCGTAGATCATCCGGTGACGTCGAGCGACCAGAGCCATTTCCTCGGCGTTGGATACGAGTTCCTCGTGGACGCCCTCAAGCGCGGCGCTGACCCTGCGGGCTTCCTGTACTTCACCCCACCAGGCATCGATTGAGAACGCAAGGAGGATCGAACCCACGATCACGCAGCCCTCGACGAGGACGCGTGCGAATGGAATGCGCTGGCTCAAAGCTCCGCCAATGGAGAAGGGTTCGAACGAATCCGCAAGGCGCCGCCGAAGGATCTCTGCGGGCCGCCAGTCCGGAAGTGGCCACTAACTAAT
>JARRPS010000422.1:0-2870 GCA_037382625.1 Gemmatimonadota bacterium
AGAGGGTCGAGAAGGCCCTCGACGCGCCGGCGGCGGTGGAGGTGGTCTCCCGGGAAGCTATCGAGGAACGACCGGCGGTCACTCCGGTGGACCATGTGAAGGAGCAGGCGGGCGTCGACTTCGTGAATACGGGCCTGCAGAGCAACTACGTGGTGGTCCGGGGCTTCAACAACGTGTTCTCGGGCGCGACGCTTAACCTCACGGACTTCCGGATCTCGCGGGTGCCGTCCCTGCGCGTGAACATCTCGCACTTCAATCCGACCACGAACTGGGACCTGGACCGGGTAGAGGTGGTGCTCGGTCCCGGTTCGGCCCTGTACGGTCCGAACGCCGCGAACGGCGTCGTGCACTTCATCACGCAGTCTCCGATCGACAACCCGGGTGTGGCGCTGGCAGTCACTCCGGGCTTCAGGCACCAGGGAGAGACCGACAAGGAACCGAGTATCGAGTCTTCGACCGAATTCACGGGTCAGGCCGAGGGTCGTGTGGCCTGGGCCAACGAGGCGCGAACGTTCGGTGTTAAGGTGTCCGGGCAATACTTCGGCGGGACCGACTTCTTCTACGACGATCCGGTCGAGGTGGCTGAGCAACAGACCGCGAATTCCTGCATCTCCGCGGGGGTCAATCCGCAGAACCCGGATTGCTTCAACTTTGCCGGGGATCTCGATGGCCTCGTAGACCCGAACACCGGCTTTCCGCTTCCGCCCGAGGTTGCCGATCCCGATGATCTCGAGGCTCTCGACGTTCGCGTGAACAACGTTGCGAATGGTCGAGATTACGATCTGGAGCGCTTCGGCTTCGACGTACGAACGGATTTCCGCCCGAATGAAGACGTGTCCATCGTGCTTTCGGGCGGTCGTACCCAGGCGGTCAACAGCGTCGATCTTACAGGCATCGGCGCGGGACAGGTTCAGAACTGGGGATATACGTACTTGCAGGGCCGTTTCAATTGGAAGAGGCTGTTTGGACAGGTGTTCTGGAACAATAACAGCAACGACGAAAGCTACCTGTTACGATCCGGCCGTCCCCTGATCGACAAGTCGTACCAGACGGTCGCGCAGTTGCAGCATGGCTTCGACATCAACCCGAAGCACGGTGACCTACGGACTCGACTTCCTGTACACGAATCCAAAATCGGAAGGTACGATCAACGGCCGTCACGAGGACGACGACGACGTCACCGAGATTGGCGGATATTTGCAGTATGACGGTCGCCTCACCGACAAGTGGAACGTGGTCGCCGCCGCTCGCTTGGATGACCACTCCCGGCTCGAGGACCTCGTATTCTCGCCGCGTGCGGCGATCGTGTTTAAACCGACGCCCGAGCGAAGTATCCGGGCCAGCTACAACCGGGCATTCTCGACCCCGAATACCTTGAACCTGT
This sequence comes from Gemmatimonadota bacterium, assembly GCA_037382625.1. Classification (GTDB taxonomy): domain Bacteria; phylum Gemmatimonadota; class Gemmatimonadetes; order Palauibacterales; family Palauibacteraceae; genus Carthagonibacter. Next base: position 1,385 of record JARRPS010000422.1, read on the forward strand.
TCCTTGACATTCCAGCCGTTTCGGTACCGCTGCCGGGAACGCCTTTCTACTACGACGGGCGAGCGCAGGGAGTAACCGAGAGTGGGTTCACGTTCAACAGGGACGAGAACGGTGTCCCCATGCATATGTCACCCTTTAATCCGCTCGTGTGTCAGTCGGATCCAGCGTCATGCGCGGGCCAGACGACGCCTGGCAGCAGCCGGGAGTTCCTGCCTTCCACAACGGAGCAGGTCTGGTCGGAAGCCGTGGCTCTCGTTAACGCGAGCAATCCGCAGGCGGGGGCCCTGCTCGGCCTCATCAGAGAGCCGACCGCGGCCGACATCCCGGTCATCGGGGCGACGCTGAACGTCGATTCGCGGTCATTCGAGAACCCGATTCTCGACCTTCGACAGGTACCGGATGTTCCGGCACTCGAACCGACGATCTGGCAGACGTTCGAAGTCGGGTACAAGGGCCTGCTGCTCGGCAACAATCTCCTGCTGGGCGCAAACGCCTACTTCACGGACGTAGACAATTTCGTTTCGGCGCTCGAGCCGTTTACGCCGAACATCTTCCTGCCAGCGCAGCAGACGAATGACTTCCTGCTGTCCGAACTGCTTCCCCTCGTGGGTGTGGTGCCGGGGCTGGATTCAGCTACCGTGATTGGCACGGCGGCCCAGCTTTCCGAGACGATCGGAGCCGTGCCCTTTGGCTCCATCACTCCAACGACGGCGGGAGGCACAACAGCCGCTCCGATTTTGCTCACTTATCGGAATCTCGGTGACTTCAGCTACTTCGGGGCAGATGCCTCTCTGACCTACATTTTGAACGACCGCTGGGAGATCGGTGGCACCATCTCATGGGTCGAGAAGGATCGCTTCGAGACGGAGACATTCAACGGAGCGACCCAAGAAGTAGCCCTGAACGCGCCGGAATGGAAGGGCTCACTTACTCTGGGATATCGCTCACCCGAGAGCGGCCTGAGCGGCGCCGTTCGGGGCCGATTCGTCGCTGGCTTCCCCGTAGCATCGGGCATATACACTTCAAAGAACCCTCTGACGGGAGAGTTGGAGGACATTCCAGGCTATGAGGTCTTTGATCTGAACCTGGGATACAAGTTCAGGAACAGCGGGCTTGGAGTTCAGCTGGACATCACCAACATCTTCGACAACAAGTACCAGAGCTTCGTCGGGGTTCCCCACTTCGGTAGATATACGATGCTGCGGATGTTCTGGACGACGGGCTTCTAGTCGCAGTTCGAGCTTTCGCCTTCCGGGTGAGGGATCGATGCCACATCAAAGCGGGGCGCCTTCGGGCGCCTCGCTTCATTCTGCCTCACCCCGCGCCGCTCCTGGATCCCGAATGCCCCAAACTGGCGCATGACCCGAGGACAATGACAGATTCGGACTCCCGCCGCGGCCTGCGGGGTACGAACTGTGCGTCCGGGATCACCGGGGGAGAGCTCGACCGATTTCGTACGGGGGCGAATCGACAGGAATGCGGGCGA
>JARRPS010000423.1:0-1796 GCA_037382625.1 Gemmatimonadota bacterium
CGGGGCCGATCTCGAAGCCGACAGTGTGGCCGCGATCATCGGGCCGATCCGCTCGTCGTCGCTCGCCGAGGCAGCCCGGGCCCGCGCCACGGCGGGGCTCACGATCGTCAGCCCTACGGCGGCGTGGGACTCGTCCGCGGGTCCCCATGCATTCTCGATCTGGGACCGGGGACGGCGCGAACGGGCGATCGGTGAAGCGGTCGGACAGTGGTTTCCCGAACGCATGCAGTTGTTCCGGCTCGCGGGACTCTATCCAGACTCGGAGGGAGGCCGAGCCGGCTTCCGTGCCTTCGAGGAGGCGGCTCTCGCCTCCGGTGCCGTCATCACGGACGCCCGGACATATCAGCCGGATTCTACGACGTTCCGGGTGCCGATCGAGGCGTTGCTCGCATCGGAGCCGGAGGGGGTCTTCGTTCTCGCCGACGATGCGACCACTCTCCTTCAGCTCGCCCCGCAGCTCTCGTATTTCGGGCTCCGAAGCCGGATCACTGCCGGCGGGGAGACCTGGTCGGAACCGGAGGTGCTGCGCAGGCTCGATCCCTCCTTCTCGGAGTTCAAGATCGTCGCGACTTACCTCGACCGCAGCTCTCCCGATTCCGCATGGATCGGATTCCGGGAGTCGTACGAGCGTCGGTTCCGACGTCCCGTGCCCGACAACCTCCTGCCTGCTCTCGGTTTCGATGCTGCCAGGATCGTGACGGAGAGCCTCGACCGGGGCGCCCTGGGACGGATGGGGGCGGTAACACGGGGCATCCTGGATTCGGGCTACCTGGATGGTGCGACCGGGAGGCTCCGGTGGACACGTTCGGGGCTTCCGGCACGGGAGGTGGATGTCAAGATGATCCGGGACCAGCGTCTCGAGGAGCCGGACCCGGAGGCGATTTCCACCTGGGCCGAAGAGGCGCGCCTGCAGGAGGAATTGATGAAGGAGCTGGAGGAGGAAGAGGCCAAGAGGAAGGCAGCGCGCCAGAGAGGCCAGCCGTGAGCACGCGCGAGAAGTTGAAACGGCTGCAGGAACTGCGAGAGAAGACGCTGGAAGGAGGAGGACCCGAGCGATTGAAGCGTCAGCACGACCGGGGCAAGCTCGGCGCCCGCGAGCGACTCGACGTACTGCTCGATCCGGGAAGCTTCGTGGAGCTGGATCGGTTCGTCGAGCACCGATCGTCGGATTTCGGGCTCGATCGCCAGCGAATTCCGGGCGACGGCGTCGTGACAGGATATGGAAAGGTCGACGGCCGGACGGTCTACGTGTTCAGCCAGGATTTCACCGTCTTCGGCGGGTCGCTCTCCGAGGCGCACGCCGAGAAGATCTGCAAGGTAGTGGATCTCGCGATACGGAACGGGGGCCCGGTCATAGGGCTCAACGACTCGGGCGGAGCCCGAATCCAGGAGGGCGTCGCCTCGCTCGGCGGCTACGCCGAGCTCTTCTGGCGGAATACGATGGCTTCCGGCGTCGTCCCACAATTGAGCGCGATTCTGGGCCCATGCGCCGGTGGTGCGGTGTACTCGCCCGCGATCACCGATTTCATCTTCATGGTTCAGGGGGTCAGTCACATGTTCGTGACCGGACCCAATGTCGTGAAGACGGTGACGCACGAGGAAGTCAGCTTCGAGGATCTGGGCGGCGCCAGGGTGCACGCCACCACTTCGGGGGTCGCCCATTTCTCCCGTACGACCGAGATCGACTGCCTCCAGTCCATCCGTGAGCTCCTCTCCTATCTTCCGTCGAACAACGCCGAGCCGCCGCCGCGGAAGTCAACCGAAGATCCGGCCGATCGGGCGGATGAAGAGCTGCT
>JARRPS010000424.1:0-1757 GCA_037382625.1 Gemmatimonadota bacterium
GCCTCGCATTCGGTGACGAGGGGTACGAGTCGGACTCGAAGTCCGGCTACGCGTTCCAGTTGCGTCTCGGGGGTACGCCGAGCCAGCAGCTGCTGCTGGGAGGAGAGCTGATCGGATGGGGCGCCGAGGAGGCCTCGACGTACGTCTGGCGGGGCGCCGCCATGTTCACTGCGCTCTACTACCCGAGCCGCAGGGGCGGGCTCTATCTCAAAGGAAGTGCAGGCTTCGCGGGCCGTTCGGTTGACCGTGAGATCCCGATCGGCGACGACTCCGCCACCCTGACGCAGGAGACGGGTGGCATCGGGCTCGGCGCGGGGATCGGATACGACATTCAGCTCGGCCGCAACTTCTTCCTTACGCCGGCCGTCGATTTCGTCTACTCCGGAACGGAGGGCGATGGAGCGACCCTCCTGCTGTTCACGGTCGGCGCGACGTGGCACTGAGCGGTCGGTGCCGATTCTGGCGATTTGCACTCGGAGTTGCCGTTGCATTGACCGGTTGCAGTCCCCACTACGTATCCGTGCCCGCGGAAGCGCGCGCCGATCGGGTGGACCGCATCGAGACTCCCGCCTTCTCGGTGCGGCCGCCCCGCGGAAGCTGGATTCTGGGTGGCACCACGCTGAGTCAGGATCTGTTCCACTACTCCGAGAGCTGCGTCCAGAGCGGATTTCCCCATCATGACGTCGAAGGGATTCTCGACGCGGCCGCGGACCTGGGCGAGCCGATCTCCGAACTTCACTTCTGCCGGGTCTCGGAGCTCCTCATGTACCTCTATGAGTACGAGCCCGAGCACGTCCACTGGAAGCTGAGCGTCTATGCGTTCGAGGATCCCTCAGCGGATCCGACCGAGTCGGCGGCGACCCGTGCCGAACGCTTTCTGTCCCGGATTCGAGAGAACTGGACGATGTTCGCAAGGCCGATCGGGATCGAAGAGATTCGAATCGACGGAATTGCGCACTACGAGATCGTCCTCGAGCACCAGGATCGGCCAGACTTCCGGATCGCTCACTGCGTGCTTCGCTTCACGCCGGAGCTCGTGATCCTGCTCTTCTCGGCCGAGAAGCCCGGTCCGGATCGTGAGTACTGGATCGTCTACGAGTCACTGGACCCCAAGCATTAGGAGGGCCTCGAGTCCCTGCACCCCGCCCCGACCAGCGCCTCGAACCGCGGGCGCCGCACCACCCCGGGAGGGCGAAGTCCGGGCAAGCACACGGAGGGGGTGTGAGAAGGAGGGGGAGGATCGACCTACACCCGTGCGCCTGACTCCGGCTTGACGCTTCGGGGCGAAGTTCAGGGTGCCCCACATAGCGCAGGAGGCACCATGAACAGGCTCTCGATCGTCGCGTGTTGTCTGATGCTGGTCGGTGCGGCGTGCAGCAGCACAACCGAACCGGACAAGCCGTACGAGAACTTCCAGCTGGAGATCGTCTGGCCGCGGGCAGCGGATGAGAGGTTCGTAGGCCGATACGAGATCACCTGGTTGACCTTCGGCCCCGGTTCCGGCTCGAAGGCCTATGCCACGGAGTCCGGCACTGTTACGAGCGGGCAGATCCCGGCCGGTCAGGACACCTGGAGAATCAGGTTCTACGACAGGTGTCGTACTGGAAAAGGACTGCGGTTGAGTGGCTACTACAAGGCTCGGGGTCAGGAAGCCGAGTGCGTGGTCGGCCGGATGCTCGACCTGGAATGCAGCACGGACCTGCAGACGATCGTAATGGAGGAGGAGAACGAAAGGTCGGAGCCCTGGGGAAGCGACG
>JARRPS010000425.1:0-1750 GCA_037382625.1 Gemmatimonadota bacterium
CGCCGAATTCGACGAAATCCGCCCGGGAGGCCCCCCGTGAAAGCGCCTCGAGTCCGACCGCGCCGGTTCCGGCGAACAGGTCCAGCACGTTCGCGCCATCGATATCCCCGGCCAGCAGGGAGAGCCATCGGTCGCGAGTGGCCTCGGCCGTGGGCCGGATTCGCGCTCCGGGCGACACCAGATCTCGGCCAGCCCAACGCCCTCCTACGATTCTCACGACTTCGAGTCCTTCCACCAGCGATCAGATGAAATGCATGACATTCCGATGAAATTCGAGCAGCCGCGCCGAGAACGTACCGTGGCGATCGAGGCGCGGGATCGTATCCGCACGACCTGTATGCTCCGCGACCGGCTCATGTGACGCCAGTGCCCGCCGATTCTCTCCGCAACCGGGGCTCTCTTCCGAGGCCGCTGGCCGCCAGGACAGGAATCAGGAACACGAGGAGCCCTGACCACCGCAGCAGATCGGCAAGCGGAGCGCGAGTGATCGTGGACGCGCTGACCGCCAGTGACACGAACAGCAGTGCCCGCAGGGTGGAAGAAGCACCGGTAGTGCCCGACTTCGTGAAAGCGATCGCCAGAGCAGGTGCGCCTGCCGCATGCAATAGCGCGAGGTCGTGGTAGTTGAGATGTGGCGACAGAACGAGAGACAGGTATACAGCGAGCGCTGCTTCTCCGGGTCCAGGCCCCCCCGATCTTCCCCGGATCAGCCAGAGTCGGCACACACCCGCGATCATGCCGATCCAGACTGACCAGCTGAGAATCCTGGCGAGCGCCTGACTGGACGCGGGCAGGATGCGCCGGAGCTGCCCGACCAGACTGATCATCGGCTCCGGATCGACCCCGAACTCCGTCGCTCCCGCAACCCCGATCAAGAGCGTAAGGTATGCTCGGAGACCCTCGATTCCTACGGCGAGCAGCGACCAGACCAGAACCAGAACGCACCCCGCGAGAAATCCGGCCGCGACCCTTCGCCGGGCGAACAGGAACGGCAGAGCGAGGGCGACCGCGATTTGCGGTCGGATCGTGGCCAGCGACAAGGCGAGCCCGGCGATAAAGTCCTTTCGCCGGGACAGGGCGGCGATCCATGCTGCCACACCGAGATACAGCACTCCGGTGTCCTGCGCCTGAACCAGGCTGACGACCACGGGAAAGAACACGAGCCCCACGAGCCCATATTCGAGGCGAGTCATCGCCCCGACATCGTACCTTGCCAGCGATCCATCCAGGAGGGCGAATCCGGCGAGAAACATCGCTGTCATCAAGAGGGTCCACCGCCACCACCATGCCGTATCGCTCAGATAGGCGAAAGCTTCCTGAACCGGCAACAGATGCGGGGGGTGGATGAACGGAAGACCGGTGCCGGGTGGAATCGTCCTTCCGGTGATCTCCTCCTGCACCCGGCGTTGGACTTCCGGCTCGTAAACATCCGCTGGCTGGCCGGCGGGATCCGCCAGAATCCGGCCTGCCGTGACAAACGCGAGCATGTCTCTTCCGTCGACGACTGACGGCGGCCACGTGCTGTGAACCAGTCCAATGTCGAAGGCAAGCTGGGTGGCCAGCATCAGCACGGCCGCGAGGACTGGCGCTCGCCGCATCGTCCCTGCCCGTCTCAACCGAAGTCCGCGAGGAGAGCGGCCCATTCCCGCGGCCGTTCGAGATGCACGTTGTGACCCGCGCCCGTCACGACTGCGAGGCTCGCGTCGGGCATCTCTTCCGCCATCTGCCGGTTCAAGCGCAGGTACTTCTC
>JARRPS010000426.1:0-2316 GCA_037382625.1 Gemmatimonadota bacterium
CCGGCCGGGCTCACCCGGCCGGCACGCATTGCCCCTGAATACCCGCGGGAGTGAGGTGGCGTGACGTCGGCACCCGATCTTTCGGTCATCATCCCCTGCTACAACGAGGGGGACCGCCTCGGCGGGACGTTCGATGCGATTCGCACGTTCGCATCAGGGACGACGGAGTTCACAGCCGGTATCGAGTGGATCTTCGTTGACGATGGTTCTACGGATGCGACGCTCGCCCTGATCGAGGAGCATGCGGCATCGGAAGCGGGGAGCCGGGTCGTCACTCTCCCCGCAAACAAGGGAAAAGGTGCGGCCGTCGCGGCCGGCGACAGCGTCGCTCGAGCGCCGATTCGAGCGTTCACCGATTGCGATCTCTCGACGCCGCTCGCGTCGCTCGAAGAGCTCCCACGACTGTTCGAGGAATTCGGAGCGGACCTCGTCATCGGGAGTCGCCACACGCCCTGGTCACGGGTAGTGCGAGCGCAGCCACTGCTCCGCCGACTCGCGGGCCGACTGTTCAGTTTCGTCATGGCGCACTTCCATCGTTCCTCCTTTACCGATACCCAGTGCGGATTCAAGGCCTGGAACGAGGAGTTCTCCAGATCGGTGGTCCAGCGGCTCGACGAGGCCGGCTGGTCGTTCGACCTCGAGCTGATCGGGCGCGCCGAGTCCCTGCAATCGAGGATCGTCGAGCTGCCCGTCGCATGGACCGACAGCAGCGGCTCGAAGGTCCGGGCCGCCGTCGATGGCCCCCGCATGCTGCGCGACGGCGTGCAGTTCTGGCTGCGGTACACCCCGCGGACGATCCTCGCGCTCGGGTTCCTCGCTGCCCTGTTCGTGCTGGTTCGAGCTTCTGCCTGATGTCGGGCTATTCGTACCTCTTCGGGCACCGGCGGTTGTCCGCGGCCTGGCTGGCCGTGGCCATTGAGATCAGCCTGTTTCCTGCCTTCGTGGCCGGCTTCGCGCTCCTGCGGCGAGACTGGCGTTTCTGCGGATGGCTGGCCGGATTCCTCCTGCTGCTCGTATCGGCTCCGGCCGCATACTTCGGGTGGAATGCGAACTGGCAGCTTCACCAGGAGTTTCTGGCCGCCGCGGCCGGCTACGGGTCGGAGAACGAGTTGACGCGAGCCGTCTTCCAGTCGCTGCCGGCGGCGCTCTATCGGATCGCGCTGCGCTACGACGGAGACCTTGCCCGGGTCGCGATGCATGCCGGGCAGTTCCTCGTCGTCGTGGCGGCGACGGCAGTCTGGTGGAGATTCAGGCGACGATTGAACCGGGATTGGATTCTCGTCTATTCCTTCATTCTCGCACTGACCGCACAGATCTTCCCATACTCGAGCTTCCCCAGCATGGGGTTCTTCTATGCTCCGCTCACCCTCGTCACCATGCATGGCTGGGCGACTCGCTCCCGGTGGCCCTACGCGGCCTCGCTGGTTGGATTCCTGCTGCTCTACTCGTTGAATGCCGAATTCATCAGGGGCGGACGGCTGAACGAAGTCGTGGAGTTCGCCTCGATCCCTACCCTCGGAATCTGGATCCTGCTCAGCGGCGCCTTCATCTTCTGGACGCGGATTTCTGTGCCCGGGTCGAAGCCAGCCTCGCATTTCCCGGCACTCCCGCACATCGCGGCGACCGGGAACCTGCGCCGAAGCGAGCCCTAGTCGAGCACCTCAATCAGCCAGTCCGCCATCGTGTCGAGGTCTTCCTGCCGGGGAAGCTGGTGTCCGGTGTCGACCCAGTGCATCTCGAACGGCTCGCGGGCGTGCCGGACCAATGGCTCGACCGATCGGTCACGGTCGTAGTCACCGTCGAAGTTCCCGTTCAGGATCCACAAGGGAGTCGGCGCGATGCGGCCGATATAGTTGGCGGGGCAGGCGGCCGCGAGGTGACCGGTTTCGCTGCGATCGAAGTGACCGCCGTAAAGGTGGGCGGCGGCGCGAAACCGTCCATCCGCGGCGACCGCTATGAAACCGGCCTGGGCGCCACGACTGAACCCCACGTAGACGACCCGTTCCGGGTCGGCCCCGTAGTGATCGGTCAGCAGGTCGACGGATCTCCCCACGTCCTTCACCAGCTGGACCACCCACTGCAGGTAGGTGGATTCGCGGTTATAGAGCCGCTCGTGCTTGTCCGCCTCGCTGAAGGAGCCGAGGAATCCGGTATCGCGCTCGCCGAAATAGGGCATGTCGATCGAGAGCACCGAGAAACCTCGTCGCACGAGGAACCCGGCGATCGGCCGCATGCTGGCCTTTCAGGTCGCATGCCGCCGTGCACGAGGATCACGTGGGGCCGATTCCGTCCCCCGGTCGAGGCCGTGTAGTACTA
>JARRPS010000427.1:0-3741 GCA_037382625.1 Gemmatimonadota bacterium
GGTATCTTCTCTACGAGCGGCCGGAGATTCCTGTGTTCATCGATGGTCAGACCGATTTCTACGGCGAGGCGTTGTCGAGAGATTATCTCCGGATTCGGGAACTGGCACCGGAGGCCTTTGATCTCCTCGACCTATACTCCATCGATTGGGTGCTCGTCCGATCGACGGTGCCATTGGTTCAGGGACTCGATCTGCGACCCGACTGGACCTGTTCCTATCGGGACCTGACCGCGACCCTCTGTCTGCGCGCGCCGAAATCACCATGACCCGAGACGTGACTTCGTGCTGAGACGCCTCCGATCCTCTCTGGCGCCACTGCCCTCACCCGGTTCCGCGCTGGTGATGCTCGCGATGGCTGTCGCTCTGGGCCCGGGCGTGCCCGCGATGTTCCGTACCGACGGCGACGTCGGCCGCCACGTCAGGGTGGGGCGCACGATCCTCGAAGAAGGTCGGATTCCGACCAGAGACTATGCCTCTCACACGATGCCCGGGGCCGCGTGGACTCCGAAGGAATGGGTCGCTCAGGTTGCGTTTGCCGCGGCGGATCGCTGGACCGGCCTTCCGGGCGCGGCAACCCTTGCAGGCCTGGTCTTCGCGCTGGCCGTCGGGCTCACGTTTGCAAGTACGGCCCGGCTGGGAGCGCCGTTGGCTGCAGCAGTCGGCATTTCCGCCCTGAGTCTTCTGCTGCAGGTCGTCCATCTGCTCCCCCGACCTCACCTGTTCACAACCTCGTTCGCGGCCCTCCTTCTGATGTACCTACTGATCCGGTATCGGCAGTCGGCCGGGCTCCGCTGGGTAGCCGCGATACCGTTCCTGTTCCTCCTCTGGGCGAATACACACGGGGGCTTTCCGGCCGGTCTGGCGCTTCTTGCGCTGTTCTCCGCAGATGCGTGGATCGGAACACGGGGTCCTGAGATCCGGCAACAACGAACGGTCCTGGCGCTGACGCTGGCCCTCTCCATTCTGGGGACTTTCGTGAACCCGGTCGGACCAGCGATGTGGTCGCATCTCGTCGGACACCTCGGCAACGATTACCTGATGAACCTGACCGAGGAATTCCGATCGCCGGACTTCCACGCAGACTGGTCGCGACTCCTTCTGCTCACGATCGTGGGAATCGGGGTATTCCTCGGGTCCGGAAGGACTCGCCTTCCGTTGCTCGGCCTCGCGCTGCTTCTCGGCACGCTGGCAGCGACGCTGGTTTCGGTTCGCTACATATCGCTGTTCGCGACACTCGGTCTCCCATGGCTCACCTCCGGTCGGCGGATCGGTCCGAGCCCGGGGCACCCGGATCAAGGGGAGGGAGCCTGGCCGCTGCTTCCGCTGAGTCCGGGACTGGTGCGAGTCCACGAGCGCACCGGTCCGATCGTTCCGTTGGTAGGGGTCGTGGCGCTGGTTCTGGCGGCCAATGGACCGCTGGCATCCCGGGCAGCTTTCTCGCCAGCGACGTTCCCGGTACAGATGATGTCCGGTGCAGGATCGGAGCAGTCCGGGAGGATATTCAACGAAATGGAATGGGGGGGCTACCTCCTGTACGAATACCCCGAAATCCCGATCTTTCTCGACGGACACGCGGATTTCTTCGGCGAGGAGCTGGTCAGGGAGTACGTAACCGTACGGCAAGGATACGCAGGCTGGAAGGAGATACTGGATCGCTACGACGTGGACTGGACACTCACCCGTCGGTCCGCACCGGTCAATCAGCTTCTTGACATCTCTCCCGAATGGGAACTCGTGGCCCGAGACCACGTTTCGGCTCTTTTCCGAAGAGTAAGCGCAGCGAGTTCGATCAATTGATCGGAGAGTCGCGTCCGACCTCGGAGGCTTTCGCCGTTGCGGCGGCACCAGACCATGCAGTCGACCATGATTACACAGTGCAACGCAGCATGTTATCCCGACTCGAAGTGCCTGCAGAGAGTCGGCCCCATTTCCTGCTCGGAAGCCTCTGCGAGAATCACTCAGAATACGAGACGAGAATGACATCGTCCGAGCAACCCGACCAAACTAGGCGATACGCAGATCGCCACCACGTCAACGGACACCCTCGACTCGCGACGCAGCGTGCTGCTCTCTCGCCAAGTGCTGATCACGTCTGATTCCGTGTCTAACAAGTATCTCGTTGTAGGAGCGACGATCAACGCACGCAGACAGTTCTATTTCTTTGGGATCCTGTCTCTTCTGCTATCCGTCGCGACCTGGCGTCGCAGCGGTGATCCATTCATCGACTGGGGGCGGGAACTCTATGCTGCGCTATCGGTCAGTCGCGACCTGGGGATTCCCCTTGATTTGCTTGCTCTATTTGGTCCTCTGTCGCCCTGGATCAACGGAACCGTGCTTAGCATCGGATCTGAGAGCACGGCTTTTTTACTGTTGTTCAACTTGGCCTTACTGACCGTCGCACTTCTATTGGTTCACGACACTTCACGGCGGTTTTTTGGATCTCGCGCTGCTTTTCTTACCACGCTCGCGTTCATCTTCTTTTCTGCTTTTCCACAACTTGCGGGAGTCGGCAATTACAACTTCCTCACGCCGTATTCGCATGGGGCGACACACGGTTTCCTGTTGGGATTCCTAACTCTCGCAGCTGTATCTCGAGGTTTGAGATCGGACGAGAGTATCTGGTGGATCCTCGCAGGAGCGGCAGCAACTCTTGCTATCGGCACGAAGCCAGAGATGGGCGCAGCCGCACTGCTGCTGTTGACTTGGGGAGCTATCGTGCGAATTCGACTGGGTCCAACTCCCATGAAGACCGCGCTATTTTCTGCTATTGGAGCTGCTCTATCGCTCGTCGTTCTCTCTGCCTTGCTCAAGCACCAAGCAGGCGCCTCGGCGCTCGCTCTTCTGACCCCCTATCGGAATGCTCTAGCCGTCAGCTTCATGGACCTGCCGTTCTACTCGTTCGCAAGCAAGGCCGAGCCTGTCTACTTGCAGATTCTCATAGGCATCTTTCCCATTCTCTTGCTCCTTGTTGCGGGTCTGTGGCCCGCGAAGTACTCACCAAAGGACAAGGCCGTCCAACGTTCCACCTCAGCATGCAGATTCGCTCCCGTGCGGACTGGATTGGCTGCATCTGCATTGTTCGTTGTGTTCACAATACTATTTCCATTCAGCTGGATGAAACTTGCACGTACTTTGCCATGGATTTCGCTCAGCACGCTGTTCGTTTGTGCCTGGAAGCTTCGCCCCGCTAGCGCTCGACTCATGACGGCTCGACAGCTTAGGAGAGCAGGAGAGCTTGGTTGTCTGGCGGTCTTCAGCAGCGTCCTGATCCTGAAGACAGGTTTAGATTCTCGGTTCTTTCAGTATGGGTTCGTCCTCTCGGCGCCGGCAATGGTGCTCGCGATTGGCCTACTCAGCCATGACCTGCCAGCCAGAGCAAGGCTTCAAGGCGCAAGCAACGGTTGGGCACCCTGCATTGCACAGACGCTGGTCATGTTCTTGGTAATGGCATCGGCAAGTCAGTCGGCAGTATTCTATTCGCGACGAACGGTTCCAATGCATTCTGACTCCGATCTCCTCTACCTGAGCGCCGAGGAGTACGACGCGAGAACTCCAGTAGCACTCGAGCTCCTCTCGTACCTCTCAGCCTCTGAGAGTTTTCGGGACGGGGCGGTTATCATCCCTGAAGGTTCTATGTTTCATTACATGCTGCGCACTCCGAGTGCGATACCAATCGCGTCATTGATGCCTCTCGAGTTGAAACTCTTGACCCCTCCGATGGTGCTCGGCATGATCGAGTCG
>JARRPS010000428.1:0-2368 GCA_037382625.1 Gemmatimonadota bacterium
ACGGCGACCGGATCACCGTAGTCGGAGGGCGGGGCATCGATCGCCTGCAGCTCGACCCGGGCCCCGCGCTCGAGCAGGAAATTGAAGAAGCGCATCGCGTGATCCACTTCCTCCTGCGCCTGCAGGTTCATCCAGTGTGCGAAACCGGAGAGATTCCGCTCGGCGCACCACGCGGACATCGCCAGGTACATGTAGGCCGAGTACATCTCGTATTTGATCTGTTCGTTGATCTCATCTCGCAGCGTATCGCTGATCATCATCGGACTCCCGGAGAATTCGGTTGTGGTTCCTGCGCCCGGCTCCGCGGTTCGCCCCGCGGCACGCCCCTGAACCTGCAGTTCGCGACGGGGGCGGGCAACCGCGTTGAGAGGCAGCTCCGGGCATCACGGCTCGACCCAGACCGTCTTGATGTTGAGGAACTCCCGCAACCCGTAGCCCGCGAGCTCGCGGCCGTATCCGGAATTCTTGATGCCTCCGAAGGGCAATCTCGGGTCGGAAGCGACCATTTCGTTGACGAACACGGAACCTGCGGCCAGGTAAGAGACGAAGCGCCCCGCGCGATCCGGGTCCCCGGACCAGATGGAAGCGCCGAGCCCGAATTCCGTCTCGTTGGCCACGGTGATGGCCTCGTCGTCCGTATCGAAGCGGAGAATCGCGGCGACGGGCCCGAAGGTCTCCTCGACCCGGAGAGGGGTGCCAGGGGGCGGGTCGGCCACGATGGTGGGAGGATAGAACCAGCCCGGGCCGTCCGGGACTTCGCCGCCCAGAACCCTTCTGCCGCCGGCCGCGAGCGTGGACTCCACCTGGGTCGCCAGCTCCTCGCGAATCGCCTCGGTGGCGAGCGGCCCGATCTGGACGTCCCGATCGAGCGGGTCACCCATCTTCAGCGCGGCCATCCCATTCCGGAATCCGAGCTCGAATTCGTCGGCGACGCTCCGCTCCACGAGAAACCGCTTCGCGGCAATGCACGACTGACCGTTGTTGATCGTACGTGCAGGGGAGTAGCAGCGACTGGAAGATCCCTTCCGGAGCGCCCGCGTCACGGATCACCTCCTCGATCGCGAGTGCGCAGCCCGAGACGTTGGAGGCGTGTTTCAACAGCCCCGCATTGCCGGCGGCAAGCGCGGGTGCGGCGAAACGGAAGACCTGCCAGAAAGGAAAATTCCACGGCATGACGGCGAGAACGACCCCGAGCGGTTCGAAACGGACGTAGCTCTGCCGGGCTTCGGTCCCGACCATCTGGTCGGCGAGCAACCGAGCGGAGTTTTCGGCATACCAGCGGCAGACGCGGGCGCACTTGCGGACCTCGGCCTCGGCCGCGCCGATCGGCTTGCCCATCTCGAGAGTCATCAGGCGGGCGTAGTCGCCGACCCGCTCCTCGAGCAGCTCAGCAACCCGCTCCAGGATACCGTTCCTCGATGCGAGCGTCCGGAATGCGAATCTCGGCTGCGCCTCGGCGGCGCGGTCGAGACGAGCCTCCACCGCGGCGGCGTCGATCTCTTCGTAGCTTTCCAGAAGCTGGCCGGTGGCCGGGTTTACACTGAGCAGAGGCATGTTGACCGTCCGGGCAGGAGTGAGAAGCGGTGATACCGATTCACGAGCCGAACCTCGCGCGCGGACCCTGTCTGTCCCCGCCCCGACAAATTGTCGGTGGTCGAGGGTGGCGTGCAATCGCCCGGGAAGGCTTCGAAACCCCTGCGGGGACGCGGGCGTAAGGGAGAGCATGATCGGCATCGTTCGAATTTCTGCCGCTGCCGCGGCCCTGTTCGTCGTCGCGATCGGGGAGCCCGGATTCGCGAAGGCCCAGGAGATGGAACCCGCCGCCGCCGACACATTCCTGGACGCGGAATCGCGTGAGCTGATTCGACGCGCCCGTGACCAACGGGGACGGGAGGCAGCCGGGCTCGCCAGCTGGGAAGCGACGATCCACGAGCGGATCTCGGTCGGACTCACCACGCGCGATCTGCGTCGGGAACGGGGCCTCTACACCAGTGAACGGACGGGGCGGGTCCGGTGGGACTCCGCCGGTGTGGAGACGATCCGCTGGTTCGGCATCCGCCGGGCCGTGCCGATCGTCGGGGATGCCGCGGAGATCGAACTGGAAAAGCCCGAGAACCTCGTCGAGTTTCCCGTGGATCCGGCGGGAGACCGGCTGATTCTCGCCGGCTCGCCCTTCCGTCATCCGCTCGCGGACTCCGCCGGCGCCTGGTATCGCTATGCGTCGGGCGACACGATGCGCGTGATCCTGCCCTCCGGGCGAGAGGTCGTTCTCGCGGAGGTGCGCGTGGAGCCACGGGAATCGGGATTCGACCTGCTGGCCGGCTCGCTCTGGTTCGATGCCGGGAGCGCCGCGCTCGTTCGCGGCGCC
>JARRPS010000429.1:0-1685 GCA_037382625.1 Gemmatimonadota bacterium
CCCGATATGCTGAAAGGCGAGAACGTCGAGATCGCCGGTGTCGTCGAGGCCAAGTCTCGCGAGGCGGATCGCCTGCTGTTGACGATCGGAGGGGATGCGGGCGCCGTCCTCGTCACCTACACGCAAGAGATACCCGAGATGGATCTCCTCATCGAGCCGGGGGACTCCGTGGTGCTCGCGGTTCGGGAGTATGCGCCGTTCGTCGAGGATCCATCGGTGCGAAGAGTCCAGAAGGGCGGCGCCGTCCAGCGGCGGCAGCCGGCTCGCGAGCAGGCCGAACCGCCGCCATCGGAAATCGAACGGAGGAATGCTCCGCCGCGGCCGGACGCGGCGGACGCGGTACCTTCCGACACCGAATTTCGGCGTGAGATCGGACCGATCGTTGACAGCCTGCGAGCACCTTCGGAGGAGGGGGAAGAACTGCGGGGTACGGAGCGGTCGCCGTCGTCCGACAGCGAAGGGCGGGAAACGGAAGCGCAGGACCCTCAGTAGCTTGACGGCGCAGCCCGCGGAGTGGAAACTTACGGGGTTGTCTCATGCCGACCAGCACGCCGACGTGCCACCTCGATCGCGGAGGAAGCCGTGAAGAAGCTCTGTCTGCTCGTAGCTCTCGCATTCTCCTTTTCCGCACTTGTGCCTGCGTCTGCGTCCGCGCAGACGAAGCCGGTCCAGCTCGGGCTCGTGACGCCACTGCAGATCGTACCGGAAGATCAGTCAGTCGGTGCGTTCCGACTCTGCCTGATCTACTGTGCGAATGAAGATGTCCGATACGTCGACCTCGGTCTCGTTCTGAAGACGAGGGGCAAGAACGAGGGCGTTCAGCTCAGCGGCGTGGGTCTCGGCAACGACTTCACCGGGGTTCAGTGGGGGTGGCTCGGTTCCTACAATACGGGTCGGCTTTCGGGCGTTCAGCTCGGAGGACTCGGTAACTACACGGTCACGGGTGAGGGTGTCCAGGTCGCCGGGATCTTCAACGGCTCCGAGGACTTCGGCGGGTTGCAGATCGCTCTCGTCAACTACACGAAGACGCTCCAGGGCCTCCAGCTCGGGATCATCAACATCATCACGGAAGGCGGGGACATCTTCGGGCTCCCGATCTTCCCCTTCGTGAATTTCGACTTCTGACCCCGGCCCATCCGCCGAGGCCCGAGGAGCCGGGCGCCGCGGAATCTGCGGCGCCCGGCTTTTTGTTGACGACCGCGCCGAAGACGGCCTATACTCGTCCCCGTCGTTGAGAACGGGTCTCAATCGAACCGCGGACGAGGTGAGGATGGAATCGACGCCGAGCACCATGGAGCATCTCAGGGACACGACACGAGGGCTTCACAAGGAGGCCGAGTCCCGACCTCTCCAGCGCTCGATGGCGCGTGGTACGCTGCCGCGCGGCGCCTACGCGATGTACCTGGGTCAACTCCGCCACCTTCACGCGGCTCTCGAAGATGCGCTCGACGCCGCCGTTTCCTCCGCACCGGCCCTGGCACCGCTTCACACGGAGAATCGTCGGCGCGTTCCTGACCTGGACCGGGATCTCGGGGCCTTCGGAGTCGATTCGCCGAGCGTGCCGATGCTGCCGCCGACGGAGCGGTTCATCGATCGGATCCGGCAGATGTCATCGGAAGACCCGATCGCACTTCTCGGTCCGCTCTACGTCCTCGAAGGCAGTACCAATGGAGGCAAGTTTCTCG
>JARRPS010000430.1:0-1684 GCA_037382625.1 Gemmatimonadota bacterium
GCCTTCTTCTTCGCCGCGGGATAGAGGACGTTGTTCAGGATCAGCCGATACCCCGGAGAGTTCCGATGGAGCGCCAGGTCCGTAGCCTGGTCGCCGATCAGGTGTTGCGGGTCTTCGGGATCGTGGCCTCCGAGGAAGGTGAAACTCCCTTCACCGACCGATCCGTGCAAGTACTTCACGGCGCCGGTGGCCCTCTCTTCGGCGAGCACCGTGACACCCGGTTTCAATCGGTTGTGGCGGAAGCTCGTGGTCAGGCCGTAGAAGTCCCGCAGGACTCTCTCGTGATCCTGCGTGAGCATCGTCGGGACCGGGTCGATCTTGGCACTGAAGTCGAACAGCGCGAAGCTTCCGAGAGGAACCCTCCACGGTGTGTTGACCTGGTGTCCGTCGATGTCGGAGAAGGCGCTGAGCCCCGGGTCCAGAACGACCTCCGCATCCGTGAACGCGAGAGCCCGGTCCCAGCGCAGCCGGCTTCCCGCCGCGGGATCGGGCGGCGTGCCATCGGCGAAGGCGGCGGCGATGTCCGTTCCTTCGGCGGCGAGGGCGAGATCGAGGGTCTCGGTGGCCGTGCACATCGCGAAGAGAAGGCCGCCGGCTTCGACGTATGCCCGGATCTCGCGGGCCACTGCCTTCTTCAGGGCCGGCACGTCGGGGAGACCGAATTCCGCTGCCACGGACTCGTTGCGCCGCACTTCATCCTGCAGCCAGTCCGAGCCGGCGTAGTTCAGGTAGAATTTCGAGTATTGCCCCGTGAAGTCCTCGTGGTGCAGGTGAAGCCAGTCGTACTCGGGCAGTCGGCCCGACAGGACCTCCCGGTCCCAGACACGGTCGTACGGAATGCCCGCGTACTTGAGCGCGAGGGTGACGGCGTCGTCCCAGGGTGAACTGTTGGGTGGCGTGTACACGGCGATCCTGGGTGCCTTTTCGAGCGGCACGGATTCCATGTTGGATTCTTCGATCTCCGCCCGGATTCGGGCCAGACGCGTTCCCCCCAGTTCCTCGACCCGGACACCCAGCAGCGCGGCCTTTTCCGCGATCCTCCGCTCGGCCGAAAGCAGAAACGAGCCGTCCCGGTAATTCAGGAGCCACTCGGCCGGGGATCCGTTGGAGATTGCCTCATATACGAGTCCGTAGGCGCGCAGATGATCCGACTGAGCCCCGTCCATCGGCACGAGGAGGTGCTGCGCCTGTGCACGCCCCGGCATCGCCGCGAGACACGCGAGGAGAAGCGTGCCGCCCCACGCCAGGCCCCGGACGCCTTCCCTTCCCTTCATTCCCGACCCGCCAGCGCATCCATCTCCTGACGGGCGAGCGGCGCCAGCGCGTGTCGCGGGTAAGAGACAACCAGCCGTTCGAACCACTCCCGCGCCAGGTCCGGGTCCACCGGTGCCGCATGACGTCCCAGCTCGAGCATCGCCGCGGGCGCCTCCGGCGCCTCCGGATAAGCCGCGACCAGTTCCCTTCGCAGTCCTGCGGCATCCTCGGGGAAGCCTTCCCGATCGAGCGCCCCGGCCGCGATCGACAGAAGCGCTGCACCCGATCCGGGTACCCCGGACGGCTGCTTCCAGCTCTCGGAAGTTCGCAGAAGAGAGTCAGGGCTCCGGTCCGCGAGGAGGTCAAGCAATCCCTCGCCGAGCTGGGCGGCTGTCGTCGAATCGGTCGTCTCCAGCAACTGGGCAAGGAC
>JARRPS010000431.1:0-1675 GCA_037382625.1 Gemmatimonadota bacterium
GGGTGGTCCAGGCCGGCTGCGATCTCGATTTCGCGCTGGAAGCGCTCCGCGCCCAGCGAAGCGCTCAGCTCGGGGTGAAGGACCTTAATGGCGACCTTGCGGTGGTGCTTAAGGTCTTCGGCGAGGAACACCGTGGCCATACCACCACGGCCGATCTGATGCTGTACGGCATAGCGGTCAGCGAAGGCCCGTGTGAGACTTTCCAGCAGGTCGGACATGGGTGCCTCCCGAGCAACCAGGGGGCATCGTAATATAGGGTGATTCGACTTGCCGTGCTAACAAGCGAGGTCTACGAAGGAGCGGACGAAGTGGAGCCGACCGGGATCGCCGTCGAGCGCAGCGAGACCTTCCAAGCGCGAAGCGCGAGGACCACCCCTGACCTCCTGCCTGCAAAGCCGCTACGTCGACGCCGGCTGGCACGCGCTCGCAACGTGACAAGTTCGTGACAGGTTGCAAGCGCCGTCCGCCGTTCTAGACGTGGATCGTCACGGCGTGTACCAGATCGGAGAAACGTACACTCTCTCCTGGATGGTCGGCGGCCGATTGGTCTCCGTCCAGTCGATGCCCAGCGCGAGGGCGTCGAGCAGGGAGTAGCGCGGCGTGGGGATCTCCAGGGCGCGCACATAATAGAACGCAGGCTGCTGGGGATCGAAGTCGGGGTCCGTCCAGGCGACCGACAGCTCCGCCGCCCCGATGGTGTTGGTGTACCGTCCCGTGCCGAGATCGACGGTGTTGCCCACCGGCTCCCGGCATCGCCCGTCGTCTCTGATCGTTCGGCCCCCGGAGACCGCCACGTCGTAGATCCACTCGTGCGAGCGGCCGTCGGCGTCCACCCAACCCTTGATGATCTGCACGCGGTCCAGGTTCGCCCCCTCGGAGTCCTTCATGACGGCGGCGAGGAAGGTTGGAGCCTCGCCGGGCGCCAGTTCCAGGTCGCCGCCCATCGGCACTCCGCGCGCGTAGCCGGCCGCAGCCATGTCCCAGCCCTTCGACGAGCCGAGCCCGGTCGGGTGAGAGCGCTTTTCGGGATTGTTGTCGTGCTGGCCCTTGCCTGCGAAGTTGTCTTCCTCCACCGCCGCGATCCCGGTATGGGAATCGGTGCTGCCAATCATCCCGACTTTGTAAGGGTTGACGCCTACGCTGCTTCCGAGCTCGATGCCCCGCTTGAGACCCGAGCGCACGTAGTCGGCCTCCGTCGGCTCCGGCCTCGTCCCATCGGGCGTCAGTGCGAAGTCGTACACTTCGTAGTCCGCGAACTCGTCGTTCGGAGACAGGGCGGGATGAGACTCCGAGTCTCCCTTGATCTGGGTGGTCTCGACGACCGGCTCCCAGCGCATTCGCTCTTTCGCGTACGCCTCGTCCACCCGCTCGCCGTTGTGCCGGATGAGCGGGAAGAACATCCCGAGGCTGATGTTGGGGTTGTGCGGGATGGCCACGAACGTCGCCCCGGTTCGCTCGCCGGTCGTGTCGAGCCACGCCCAGAGATCCTCCGGATCGTCGCTCTCGAGGGAGCTGTAGGGGATGTACTGGCGCGCGACGTCACCGCCCTCCGCCTGGAAGACCACCCTGTGCAGGTTGGCGCCATTGGTGTTGGACGTCCACTCGAAGCCGATCAGCGCCGTGAATACGCCCGGCTCGTTGTGACGCTCGGCGGCCTCGATCTGACTCTCCCAGG
>JARRPS010000432.1:0-1666 GCA_037382625.1 Gemmatimonadota bacterium
GTTCCGGGTTCGATCGAGCGGGCCGAGGGCCCCCTCCCCGATCAGATTCGAGAAGTCGGGAGGCGGTCCGAGGTCGAATCCGGGCTCCTGGAAGGTCAAAAGCCAGATCCGGTAGGTCGCCTCGGAGATGAGATTCCGGAGGTGCAGCGCGACGTGCGTTCCCGATTCCAGGCACTTCACCGCAACCGATCCGCGTACGGCGCTGAATTCCCCGGCCGTCACGTGATGACCGTCGGGAGCCAGGATCGGCAGGCCGTTGCGGCGATAGTAGAGAAGCGTCGACGGATCGGCTGCGACGGGGACAACGGTGTTTCCGTCGACGTCCACCGTGAGACCCTGCACCACGAGCAGGTCCGCAGTTCCCCTGATCGGTGAAGCCTCGGCGGCGACCCGGTGGGTCCGGCCAATGTAATCTTCACCGATGGGCTGCGTGACCCCTTCCGAGCCGCATCCTGCCTGGAGCACGCCCACGCACGCTCCGATCATCCATGTACCTGGTCTCCACCAGCTTGTAAGCATGGGTACGCCTCCGTATCCTGAGAACAGTGGCAGTACGGCGCTCGGTTCTCCTGGCGAGCACATTGCTTCGCGACGGAGTTGGCGCCGTGGGTCTCCCGCTTCGGGAAACGAGAGTTCGCCACGAATCGCGCCATGGGGTTCTGGCGGCGACCAGGGCGGAGGGCCCTTCATCGCATCAGGAGGCGTCCGTCGTGGAGAACTCGACGACCATCACGAGACTCCTCCACAGGTTGAACGACGGACGACCCGGGGCTTTGGAGGAGCTGATCCAGGCCGTGTACGAGGAGTTGCGTCGCACCGCTCGGCGCGAACTGGCCCGCCGGCGTCCGGGCGACACGCTCGACACCTCGGCCGTCGTGCACGAGGCCTACCTGAAGATCGCCGACTCAGGTCATGCCTCCTGGAGCGACCGGGCCCACTTCTTTGCGGTGGCCGCTACGGCGATGCGCCAGATCATCGTCGACGATGCACGAAGACGTACGTCCGCGAAGTGGGGAGGAGCACTCCGCAGGGTCACTCTCGACGAACGACGACTTGTGCCGGAGCAGCAGGCGGATGAACTGGTCGCGCTCGACGAGGCCCTGGACCGGCTGGCCAAGCTCAACGCGCGGCTGAGCCAGGTTGTGGACTGCCGTTTCTTCGCGGGATTGACCGTTCCGGAGACGGCAGCCGCCCTGGGATGCTCACCCCGGACCGTCGACCGCGACTGGAAGAAGGCGAAGGCCTGGCTGTACAGGGAGCTGACCAGTGGCTGAGCCCGTGGATCGAGACCGCTGGAGCGTCATCGAGAAGCTCCTGGACGGAGCCCTCGACCTCCCGCCCGAGCAGCGCCCCGGATACCTGGACGATGCGTGCGCAGGAGACACGGATCTGAAGGCGGAGGTCGAGTCCCTGCTCGAGGCGCACGAGAACGCAGGCGAATACCTGGAGGTCCCTGCCGCCTCTCTCGAATCGGCGCTGGCCGCGTCCTACCGACCGGGACAACGCATCGGCCCGTACCGACTCGTGAGGGAGATCGGGCGCGGGGGCGCAGGGCTCGTCTATCTCGCGGTGGACACCCGGCTGGGTCGACAGGTAGCTCTCAAGCTCCTCCCGTGTTCGCGAGCTGCCAACGCCCAGGCCCGGACGCGGTTCCAGCGCGAGGCCA
>JARRPS010000433.1:0-2979 GCA_037382625.1 Gemmatimonadota bacterium
TGTCGCCGAACTGCCAGGCGTAGCTGGCGATCGAGCCGTCGGAGTCCGAGGAGCCCGAGGCGTCGAACGAGCAGCCGAGATCCGAGCAATCGACCCCGAATTCTGCCGTCGGTGAAGAATTCCCAGGCTCGGCTGTCGAAACTTCAACGCTCGCAGTGTCTGCAAGCGTCCCGGAGGCCGCGACTACCAGAAAAGTACCGGCCTGATCCCCGGCCACGAAGAGGCCGCTCGCGTCAATCGTACCTCCTGTGGCGCTCCACTCCGCGGCACCGCCAACGATTCCGCCATTGCCGTCCTCGAGAGTGAAGCTGAACGCGACCGTATCTCCCGGACCCACTCCGACGGATTGAGGAGTGACGGAAATCGCGACGGGTTGCGAATCTGCCGATTCTCCTGCGATTTCGACGACCGTTGTGTCGGCGAGCTCCAACTTGTTCGGTCCGTTTCCGCGGTGTTTTGCGACTACTTTGCGACGCCCGGGTCTGGCATCGGCGGTCAGGAGACCGTCGGACGTGATCGCGCCGGCATCGGTTTCCCACTCGACCGCACCATTCACACGATCACCGTTGAAATCGGTCAACTTTGCGGTAAACTGCAAGACGTCTCCACTGTCGAGAACCGCCCCATCCGGGCTGATCTCGACCGCCACGGCCTCGAGAGTGGAGGCCTCATCGAGACGGCCTGTCCCGAGGGGGCTCGTCTCATCGCACGCACCGGAAACCAGTGCGAACAGCGCGATTGCTGCTATCGTCAAGGGGTTTCGGCTAGTGAAATTGCTCGTTTTGACCATTGCCTCGTCGCCTGTTTGTCTGCTTGGGATAGTCCAGCGCAACCAAGCAGCGTGTGCAGGCGGCGGTCCAATCCAGCCACAGTGTCCATAACACGGATAACTCCAACATCAACAGATCGTTAGCCGATCGGCCGCGAATGCACACGTGGCTTGAAGGAGGCAATTCTTTTCCCTATGGGACTACATTTATCACTTCACAGGCACATGGGCCGATGTCCCGTAGAGCCTCGACTGCCACTTTCCTTCACTCGGCTCGACGGTCGAGAACCCGCCCCGGACCTTCAGGTTCCACTGTGGATTCCGTCGGTGGGATTCACGCCCCGGCGAGGTGAAGAAGGTTAGTTGGGAACGGGCTAGTTTGCCTTACCTTAGGGCGGTCTTCGCCCGATTCCGACTGGATCGGAACTTCCGGTGGCTGTCGCCGCAGCCGCAGTTCACCATTTCTGCCGACGGGGAGTCTTAAGCAGCTGGGAGAACTGCTCACTGGCTCCCGAACGGGTGACCACTGGCGAGTGGCGCCGCTGCCCACGTCGAGGTGACCGATTTCCGATTCAATTGCGGTGACGTACTATCGTGACGGTGGAAGGGACTCGGCCTTTCAACTGCCGGGCGACCTTCGCGGTTCCCGAGCCGGCAGCGTGACGAGAGCAGCAGGAGACAGTTGCGAAACCTCAGCAGGCAGTCGGAACAGGCATCGATTGACGTTCCCGGGAGCGTTCGGGGCCGCACAGTCGGGGTGGCACCTTGAGCGAGTCGCCTGCCTCGACGCTGAGAAAGCTGGTCCACTCCGCCATCCCGTCGGAGTTAAACGACCCGATCGGACTGGCGAGCCGGGTGCTGCGTTCCGGCCCGGATGGGCCCTGTTCGTGTGCGGTCCGCCCCGAAGTGGGACGACCGTGGTCGCTCTCACGCTCGCTCGTTCCCTCGATGTCGCGTTCGTGACGAATCTGACTTCGATCTTTCCGAGGGCTCCGATCACCATGAGCCGGCTGTTCCGTGCCGATCCCGATGGCGGTCGGCTCGCGCTCCGAAGTCATTACGGCCGCACGGCGGGAATGCTGGGATGGAACGATGGGCTCCATCTCTGGGACCGCTGGGTCGGCGCCGACAGGACGGCGGCCGACATCCAGATCGACGATGCCCGGGGACGGGAGATGGAGCGGTTCTTCGGGGCATACGAAGAGTGGTCGAAGCGGCCCCTCCTGATGAAGAACAATGGCCTGCTCCTGTTCGCTTCCGAGGTCGCGCGCCACCTGCCCACCGCCACGTTCCTCTGTCTCCGTCGAGAGCCGGTATACCTCGCGCAGTCTCTGCTCGTCGCCCGCTCCTACATTCACGGAGACGATGCGATTCCCTACGGTCGGGATGACCCGGAGCGCGTTCACCATGAGGATCCGGTCCTGGACGTGTGCGAACAGGTGCGCTCCTACGCGAAGGTGATGGACCGCTGCCGGACCGAGCTCGGTCCAGACCGATTCAGACTGGTTTCGTACGAGGAGTTCTGTTCGGACCCGGCGGGACTCGTGAAGGATGTGGCAGAGAACGTCCTGGACCTGCCGGTCCTGCACGAAAGAGTGCCGGCGCCGCTTGAAGTCTCGACGAAACAGAGGCTCCCCGACGAGACGTTCGCAAGGCTGGAGGCAATTCTCGAGCCGGACCGGACCGAGTGACCGGCCGTCGACCGACAATCGGATCCGAGCCGCCTGAGGCGAAAAATGAGTCGCAGGCACAGGCTCCTTCCGGCCCGCTCCGAGTATTGCGAGGGAATCTGAAGGCGATCGGCGTCATGCTTCTCGCCGTGACCTTGCAGGTCCTCGGGGCCCTCCTTCTGAAGACCATCGCCGATCACAGGCTGGAGTGGTCGATCGCCGTGCTCGGGCTCGGCGTATCGGCGGTCATCCTGCTCAACCTGGCACGGCTGGGTGTCTGGGGCGCGGCGCACAAGCGCTTTCCGCTCAGCACGACGTTTCCTCTCTCCAGCCTTTTCTATCCGGCCATGCTCGTCGTGGCGCTCGCGTATGGCGACGCCGTGGGAAGCCGACAGGTGCTCGGGGCGCTGCTGATCACCTCGGGCTCGGTCTGGCTCAGCCTCCGGGTCCGGGCGTAATGGCGATCGTGCTGCTGGCCGCGGCCCTCCTGTGTACGGCGTTCGCGCAGTTTTCCTACAAGCTCTACTTCGTGACGAATCG
>JARRPS010000434.1:0-1625 GCA_037382625.1 Gemmatimonadota bacterium
GTCGGGTGCGGCACCGGTCTGTTCGAGCTGGTCCTTCGGGAGGAACACGGGATCGAGGTCGGCTTCGGCGTCGAGCCCTCGGACGACATGCGAGCGATCGCGGAGAAGAGGGGCCTCGAGGTAAAGGCGGGTACGGCCGAGTCTCTTCCATACGAAGACGGGAGCTTCGACACGGCACTCCTGAACGGCATTCCGGGCTACGTCGCCGACCTCGAGCGCGCGTTCTCCGAGGCGCACAGGATTCTCCGGCCCGGCGGCGCGATCCTGGTCGCCGACGTTCCGGCCGAGAGCTCTTTCGGGCTTCTCTATCAGTTCGCCGCAACGAAAGGCTCGTGGGACGATCCGGGGTTGGCGGGGCTGGCACCCGATCATCCTTACCCGGTCGAGCTGGCAGCCGCCGCACACTGGCGTACGACGGAGGAGAAGGCGGAGCTCCTGGAGCGAGTCGGATTTGCGGACCTGGAGTATGCGCAGACATTGACGGTTCACGCCCGCTACGCGAACGATTTCGTGGAAGAGCCGATCGAGGGCTACGACCGCGGGGACTACGTACTCATTCGGGCGTACAGACGATAGCGGGTTCGGCAGCCGAAGAGGTTCCTTTGAACGAGGATGAAAGGAACGCGCGATGCGCACGTTCATGGAATCGATCGAGGCGGAGTACCGGCGTTATCGATCGCTGGCAGAGCAGACTTTCGACCAGCTCGCGGACGAGCAGCTTGTCGCGCCGGCGCCGGGTGCCGCGAACTCGATCGCGACCATCGCCCGGCACGTCGCAGGAAATCTCCGCTCCCGGTTCACGGATTTCCTGTCGGCTGACGGCGAGAAGCCGTGGCGTGACCGGGAGTCGGAATTCGCGATCCGGGCTCCGAGCCGCTCGGAGCTGCTCGAAGACTGGGACTCGGGTTGGCAGGCCCTGTTCTCGACGCTGGGTTCGCTGGCCGATGCGAACCTCGTGGACACGGTTGTGATCCGAGGCGAGGAGCTTTCCGTGATCCGCGCCCTCCACCGCTCTCTCGCCCACACGGCCTATCACATCGGACAGATCGTGGACCGGGGCAAGGAGCTCCGGGGAGTCGATTGGGAGTATTTGAGCATTCCACCCGGAGGATCGGCCGATGGCTGACGGCCTGCGGGACGGAGGTCTCGTCTACTCCACGGAAGTCGGCCGAACCTGCCCGCGGTGCCGGCGGGCGATCGACGAGTGTCGCTGCGCGCAGCGGCTCGCCGGTAAGCGGCCGTCGGGCGATGGCATCGCGCGGGTCGGACGAGAGACGAAGGGCAGGAAGGGAAAGGGTGTAACGGTCGTGAAGGGGCTGGATCTGACCGACCCCGAGCTGGCCGATCTCGCCAAGCGGCTGAAGAGGAAATGTGGCTCGGGCGGAACGGTGCGGAACGGAGTGATCGAGATCCAGGGCGATCATCGGGACAGGATCGTCTCGGAGCTCGAGGCTCTCGGACACGAAGCGAAGCGGGCGGGCGGATGATCGAGGCTCCGGGCGGGTGCCGATGATCGAGCCGCTGAACGCGGTCGTATTGTACCTCGTGTTTCTCTTCTCGACCATCGTGCACGAGGCGGCGCATGCCTGGACGGCGTTGCGGGGCGGGGATCCGACCGCGTACCA
>JARRPS010000435.1:0-1624 GCA_037382625.1 Gemmatimonadota bacterium
CCTACCGCCGCAATGGCCTCGGCAATCGCGGCAATGACTTCCCAGTTCACAGTCGGCCCTCCGCTCGCTCTCTAACGTCTGGTGCATATCGTGCGGAGCTCCGGGCCTGGAGACCAGTGTCTCGCCCTCGAAGCCCGCACCGGGCTCTGCATGATCATGCTTAGTTAGGGCGTTCCGCGTCGCCTCGCGCAGCGTCGCGACGGCCGCAATCACCGGTTAGCCAACTCATCTTCCAGGTCCGCGATGAGGTCGTCCAGAAAGACCTGTAATTGGGACAGTTCATCCTGCACAGTCAGGTAGATCATCCGCCTGAACTCGAGAGTGCTCCGGATGGAGGGCCCATTGGGATAGTCCACCGTACCTAGCGAAGGGAAGGAGCGTACGGCCATGCTCTCCTGACTTTGCGCACCGGCGCTCCCAGACTCTGCGAGCTTATCCAGGATCACCCGGAACGCGCGGTAGTCGAGACGGTCACGTGTTAACGGAAAGAGCAGGTTATCGCGAATCGCGATGGCGTTTACCTGCTCTTCACGTGCGTCCTGGAACTGATCCCGCAGGCCAGCAAGCCCCTGCCGCAACCGAGGGTTCGGTAGCTGGGCCAGTCGACCGGAACTGATCAGCGCGTCCACGGCGCCGAGGGAAGGGTCAAATGTCGGTGCCCACACTGTGGCCAGGAGTGCGATTGTGTCCGTGGCCTCCACCAGTGCCGCCTCGGGATTGGCGTGTAGCTCGACCAGCAAAGCGGCGGCACTGGAGGAAAGCCGATCCAGCACACTCAACTCAGCGGACACTAGATCCCGATTCCGCTCCAGCTCCCGATAAACGCTCTCCAACTCCTGCGTTAGATCTCGCGCCAACTCGCGATCAGTACGCCAGCCCTCCAACAGAAAGGCGGCCAGAATGCTGGCGAGGATGACGATGCCCTCAACGACCAGCGCCATCCCCCGTCTCTGCATGCGCCCATCAGCTGCCACGTGATCTCCGAGTCGAGGACCTGCGCTCTTGTATGTCGCCGAGGCGACAGAATCGGAGGTAGGATAGGGTGCGGCAGCCCGTCGCGCCTAGGGTCGTGAAAGGCCGTACGTTAGCAGGGGCGCCGCGCCCGATCCTCGATTCGCCGGATCTCGGACAGTTGTCGGGGCCCCAGAGCCCGTATCGTGCAAGGCTGGGAGTGTGCGAATCGTTCCCTCGACGCGGGAGGTGCCCATGAAGAGCCGGACGGTCGTCGCCGGGGTGGATGTGTCCAAGGCGGATCTCGACCTCGCCCTCACAGGCTCCGACGAGATCTCCCGCTTCCCGAACTCCGAGAAGGGCATTGCGGAGTTGGTCGAGGCGCTGGAGACTCCGCGCCCGGCCTTGGTGGTGTTGGAAGCCACGGGGGGCTTCGAGACGGGGACGGCCCTCGCCCTCGCGGCCCGGGAGATCCCCGTCGTCGTCGTGAATCCACGGCAGGTGCGCGACTTCGCCAAGTCGACGGGCCAGCTCGCCAAGACTGATCAGATCGACGCCCGTGTCCTGGCCCTCTTCGCCGAGCGGGTCCGGCCCCAGGTCCGTCCCCTGCCCGATGAGGCGACGCGGACCCTCGATGCCTTGGTGGGACGACGACGTCAGATCATCGGCATGA
>JARRPS010000436.1:0-1618 GCA_037382625.1 Gemmatimonadota bacterium
CTCTCGAGACCCTCGCATCGGCCAATTCGAAAGATCCCGCGGGTGCGGCTGAGAGCATGCCGACAAACTAGGACACCTACCAGCCCGACATCATTCCCTTCACGGCGTAAGATGGGCGAATGTCGACCGGCACGACGCCATCCAGCCGGTCGATCGCGGCCTGCATCTCTGGCGACATCGATCCATAGAGTTCGAGAAACGCTGCCGCGCCCTCCCGATCGCCTGTAGCCTGAAGCAGCAGGTACTGGCCCGCGAGCTCCGAGATCGCCTCGGGCATGGCCTCGAGATCGGCGGCGAACTTCCCAGTCGTTTCGTCGTAGGTGATCGCGTCCGCGCCACGCAGATAGTTGAACTGGGTCAGGCAACCGAGCCCGTGCGCCTCCGTGGCCCCGAACCGCACGCAGCGGAACATGTCGGCGACGTGATCGATCAGAACTTCCTCGTAGAAGTCCTGCGAATAGTCACCGCGCTCGACGAGGACGCCGAGGCTGTGAGTTCCCACGGCGTCGGCCTTTGCCTCTTCCAGTGCCGAGTAGTGCTCCTGCAGCGCCTTGTTCACCGTCAGATCGGGATTGCCGGTCACATAATCCGGTCCCAGGCCGTGCGCCAGCTCATGTACGAGAACCCGGGTGAAGTAAGGTTCGAAGCTGATCCGGTTCGCCTGCTCCGGCGCCATGACCTGCGCAGCGATCGGCTTGAGGTTGGTCTCGAACTTGGCCCGGATCACGTTCCGGAGCATCACCTTCTTCGATCCCTCGGTCTCCCGCACGCGAGGGTCGTTCGGAAGATTGAACGCGATGGTCTGAACGCCCGGTCTCGTTTCGCCGGCCCCGTATACCAGGTCGATCACCGAGATCGGTGAGGTAAAGTCTCGATCCAGATACTTGTGCTCGTCGGGGATCGGAAGCGCCCGCTCGAGGGCCGGGAGGCGGGCCGCGAGGCCGTCCAGCTGCGCGCTCGCCGAAGGGTCCTTGAAGCCGATGAACGATTCGAACGATGCCTTGTAACCGAACAGCTTGTCTTCGTACACCTCGTAAGGGCCGATCGTCGGATCGATCAGATTGTCCTCGAGCCGCATCCAGGCGATCTCGCTGTCGAAGTAGTCGTCGGTGAGGAACGACTCGGCGCGCAGACGCAGGAACCGTTCGAGCGAGGCATTGTCGGCGTGTTCCGCCGCGTCCCGCATTGCCGCGGCCGCCGCCTCCAGATGATCCACGTATGCCTGAGAATAGGGAACCGCCCGCAGGCCCCCGTTGTCGCGCTCGATCACCGTGTAGTAGGAGGTGAACGCGTCGGCGTCACCCCGGTTGAGCCCGATCCACTCCTCGAACTCCGTCTTCGTCATGTCCTCGGGGTACGAGCCGGCGCCGGCCGGCTTCGGACCGACCCCGGGTACGAAGGGTCTGTCCGAGTCGATCCGATCCCAGGGACCGTACATGAGCTCGTAGTATTCACGAATCGCGGCGGCTCCGGGCGTGTCCTCTTCCGGAAGCACGGCTGATGGATCCGCGTTGCCGCGCCAGACCTGCAGTCGATAGATCGCGTCCAGGTGGTCCGAGGCCTCTACCAGCCGGCGCAGAACCCGCTTCTGACGGTCATCCAGTAAGGAGGCGTCGAA
>JARRPS010000437.1:0-1587 GCA_037382625.1 Gemmatimonadota bacterium
GCGCTCGCCGAAGCCGGGCGGGCCGCCTTTGGACTCCCCGGACTGATCGCCGTTTCGGTCGCGGCCGCCTTTTCGACGGCATCCGCAATTAATGCCACTCTCTTCGCGACCGGGCGTCTCGCGGCTCAGGTCGCGCACGACGGCGAGCTCCCCGGCTGGTTCGAAAGCCGGAATTCCGCCGGGGTCCCGGATCGAGCCGTCATCCTGCTCGCGCTGGCGACTCTGACGTTGCTGGCCGTCGGATCACTGCGGGAGCTGGTGGAGTCGGCGAGCCTGGCGTTCCTCTCGACATTCGCGTGCGTGAACGCGATCGCCACCATCGAATTCGAGGGTCGCCACCGTTGCCTGTCCGCTCTCGGCGCGCTCGGTGCAGGTGCAGCAGCCATCGCGCTGACCGTGCAGTGGATTCGAGAAGACAATTGGACCGCCCTTCTGTCCCTCGCGGCGCTCCTGCTGCTCTCCTTCGCGGTCCGGCCCATACTGCTACGCGGGACCGTCAAGCGCTGAGCCGACACCGCGGCCGGGGCGCCGGGCACAAGACGGAATCAACCGGCCTGGGGTTACCGCTCGACCTCCCGTCCCGCTCCGGAGGGCAGCACCTTCACTTCGAGCCGACTGGCGGCTCCGGGTGCATGCCACACTCGCTGCGTCGCCTTCACGAAGTCGTGCTCCTTCGCCTCGAAGATGTTCGGTACGAAGGTCTGCGGATTCCGGTCGAAGAGCGGGAACCAGCTGCTCTGCACCTGCACCATGATCCGATGCCCCGGCTTGAACGTGTGCAGCACGTCCTGCAGTGGAAATTCGACCGTCGTTCGCTCTCCCGGGACGAAAGCCTTCGGGAACTCATAACTCTCTCGGAAACGACCGCGGAAGATCTCGCTGCGCACCATCTGCTGGTATCCCCCGAGCACCACGCCATCGGGCGTGTTCTCGCCGTTCGGGGTCCCATCGGAATAGACGTCGATCAGCTTTACGATCCAGTCCGAGTCCGTGCCGGTCGTCGATACCTCGAGTCGCGCGAGAATGTCGCCGCCGAGGGTCAGTTCCTCCTCCAGCGGTTCGGTCTGGAATTCGATGACGTCCGGGCGACGCTCGGCGAAGCGCTGATCCTCGTTCATGTAGCGGCGCGGCGTGAATACGAACCGGATCTCGTCCGTGTACGGGACCGGCTCGTTCGGATCGCTCACGTACTCCGTGAATTCCCTCTCTCCTGCTGATGGCGGCTGCCACGAGAGCACCTCGTCATCCCGCAGGTAGAGCGAGCGGCTCTCCGCCTCGACCGACGGCCATGCCTCGAAAGCTCTCCATTCCTTTCGTCCGGTGTCGAAGTTCAACGCATCGAACGTTGGCGGGGCGCCCTCTCCTTTGAGCCAGTAGCGGAAGAAGGGAGCTTCCACCTCGCGCTGATACCAGCCCGAGATGTCGTCGCCATAGTCGATGTCGCCGATCACGTGCGGCGACAGGTTTCGGGCCCAGTCTCCGTGACCCCATGGGCCCATCACGAGGCCGTTGTAGACAATGTCCGGATTCTCACGCTCCAGGGTCCGATAGATGTTGAGAGGACCGTAAAGATCCTCGGCATCGTAC
>JARRPS010000438.1:0-2805 GCA_037382625.1 Gemmatimonadota bacterium
TCGCCTGTACGTTCCAGGAGCTGCGACGAATGACCGGGTCATCGCTCGCCACGTACTCCAGCAGCGTCATGGATTGCAGCCTGTCGGCGATTCGATGCGCGTTCCAGTTCTTCACGCGCTGGGACTGTGAGCGCCAGTAGAGATGCGAGCTGGTCAGGCGTGCCACCGGGTCCCGAAGCATCGTCACAAGTAGCGCTTCCGGCGCGATGCGTTCGGCCGTGGGCCTGCCGATGTGGCCCTGAAAGTACCGGTAGCGCTTTACAGCCTCAGGGTGCGTCTCCACCAATTGCCACGAGTACTTCTCAGGGCAGATGTCGGAATCTCGGAAGGCTCTGGAAATACGACGATTGACTAATTCTCCGGCCGTCTAGTGCGCCCGGAGAAGAAAGACTTGAGGTTCACTAGGAGAATGTCCGGGGATCGGAATGTTGAACAGCTTCCTTATCTGTTGCCAGTCCTGACGTCGGAGTCCCGTGTTCGTGAGCGGTATAGCACTCCACCAGCTCACGATACAATTGCAGCGTGGATCGGGCAGTCTTCACACTGGTGAATTCGCCGCCACGCTCTCGGGAACGCCGAGTAAGCAAAGATCGCGCCGCGGTGTCGGATAGAATGCGGTCCATCTCCGCAGCAAGAGCAGCGACATCTCCTGGCGGTATGGTCGGAATCAGGTCTCCCGCCAGATCGACGAGACCTCCCGCACCAGAGACCATCACCGGGCAGCCTGCGAGCATCGCCTCCACGGCAGCCGTTCCGAGTCCCTCCTCCAGCGATGGCATGACGAACAGATCGAGGTCCCGGATGCTGCGGCCGATCTCTTCCACCGCGCCGGGCAACGACACTCGATCGGCGAGGCCCAGCGAATGGGCCAGTCTTACCAGCCGGTCTCGTTCCGGTCCGTCATCGAAGATCACGAATCGGGCCTCGGGGTGGTCGGAGGCAATCAGGGCCGCGGACCGGAGGAACCAGTCGTGGCCCTTTTCGGGCGACAGCGCACCGACGGTGCCCACCAGGATCTGCCCCGGACTCGCGCCGGCCTTCTTCCGCAGCCGGCCCGGAAGGCGGTTCTCTATCTCTTCCGGAGACACGCCATCGGGAATGACGCGGATCTTCTCACCGGGGATCCCCTGGTCCCGGAGCACCGACGACACGGCGTCCGAGACCGCCACGACCGTATCGGCCTGCCGCCAGGTCGACGGGCTGCGCATTCGGACCGAGACCCTGCGCGAGGCCACGATCGGCGTCCGCCGCCCCCCGAGCCAGCGCGCGACCAGCGCCGACTGCAGGCCATGAGAATCGTGCGCGTGAACGAGGTCGAAGTCTCGCTTCAGCGCAGCCAGAATTCTCATCACCGGACGGGGATCGATCGGCGAGAGCCACGAGACGGAGTGAATCTCGACGCCGAGTGATCCGGCCTCCCGGACCAGCCGCGAATCGCTGCGGGTCACCAGCCCCTGACGGACGCCGCCCAGCGCACGCAGCTCCTTCATCAGGAGTCGCGCCTTGTTCTGACCACCGCGGTACTCCCCGGCCGAATCGACGTGCAGCACGTTGAGGGGATTCACCCGCGCAAGCTAGATTCGTCCGACTCTGGCCACTTCGCGCGGATCTCCCTTACCATTCGAAGTCTCGAACGAGGGATGCGCAGCGTGAATACCGCGAGTCGTGTGGGCGTGATACGGGTAGCCGGATTCACGGCGGCCTACATGCTGGCTGCCGTGGCCGGGGTGCTGTCTACGGGAAACGGCGAGTTCCTCTTCTACATCCTCGTCATGCTCCTGCTGGCGGGACTCGTAGCGGTCGTGCACCTGAAGATCGGGTTGCCCGAGCCGGCTCTCTGGGCACTGAGCCTCTGGGGCCTCGCGCACATGGCCGGCGGACTCGTGCCGATTCCGGAGGGTTGGCCGGTACACGGACCGAATCACGTCCTGTACAGCCTGTGGCTGATCCCCGACCGATTGAAGTACGATCAGGTCGTGCACGCGTACGGTTTCGGTGTCACCACCTGGATCTGCTGGCTCGGTCTGAAGTCGACCCTCGAGGGAAACGGTCTTCGGGCGCAGCCGACGGCGGGCCGGATGTTGCTCGTCTGGGCTGCCGGGCAGGGATTCGGAGCGCTGAACGAGGTGATCGAGTTCGCGGCCACGCTGCTCGTGCCGGAAACGAACGTCGGCGGGTACCTCAACACCGGTTGGGACCTGGTGGCGAACCTCGTCGGAGCCACGATGGCGGTGCTCGCGATCACCCTGCTCGATCGCGACAGGCATTCGGAGTCGTAGAACCGGGACCCGGATGCAAGGGTCCCGGACCTCCGGGGTCAACGGAAACGGGAGAGGGAGATCCAGCTATGCATTTCGTACGGAAGGCCGCCGATGCTTCGACGGAGCCGGTGGGCGCGGGGTCCGACACGTGGCGACAGGTGCTCATAGGAGCCGACGAGGGACCGAATTTCCAGCTTCGGCGGTTTCGTATCGAGCCGGGTGGGGGACTGCCCATGCATACGAATTCGGTGGAGCATGAGCAGTATGTTCTCGGCGGCCGTGCCGTAGTCCGGATCGGAGGGGACCGTTTCGAAGTAGGGAGGGACGATGTGGTCCTCATCCCGGCGGGCGTGCCGCACTCCTACGAGACGATCGGCAAGGATCCGTTCGAGTTCCTGTGCGTGGTGCCCAACGGGCCGGATCGCATCGAGATCGTCGGCGACTGACGAGAGTCGTTCGAATCAGAAGCCCACGGCGATGCCGACTGCGATGAACGGGCCTCCGTTCTCGTAGGGCGACGACTCGTCCTGAAGGATGTCTTAGA
>JARRPS010000439.1:0-1504 GCA_037382625.1 Gemmatimonadota bacterium
CTGCTGGCCGAGCTGGAACAGCTGCTGAAGCTGATTCTACTTGTCCACGTGCACGTCACTCCTTGAGCTTGAGGTCCAGTGCTTGTACCGCAGCCCGCAGCCGTGGGTCCGTCTCCATCATCTGATCCAGCTTCTGGTCTCTCGCCGACTCCGCCGTGAGCCGGCGGCGCGGCCCCGCGTCATCGATGTCGAACTCGATCGCTCGCGGGTCCAGTCCTGTTCGACGGGCCAGCTCCGTCCGGAAGGCCGCCGACCGCTCCCGGTCAGCGAGGAAGGCGGAGAGGTCGGAGGCGAGCCCCGGGGGAGCCCGCAAGTCGAAACGCTGCCCCTTCAAGCCACCGATCACCGTTCCACGCAGCCCGATCGCCGCGCCACCAAGCCCCTTTCCCCGGGATGCCTCGATCGCGCCCAGCCACGCCTCGCGGAGCGCCGCGGGGTCCCCGCTCGCCGTTACCGGCTCCGATTCCTCGGTCGCGGAGACCGTTTCCGGAGCCTGGCTTACGGAATCCGGTTGCCGGACGGCCGCATCAACCGGCTCGTCATCGCTATTCTTCGTCCGCCCGGCCTCTTCGTTCCGGCTCCGGGTGCGAGAAGCGGACTTCCGGGGACGCGGCGGCGGCTCCCGGCGCGGACCGCGATCGGGCGGCGAGGCATCCGGACCTTCGAGAAGATCGAGCAATTCGTCGATACCGAGGGACGCGTCCAGTCCTGCCAACCTGAGCAGCAGAACCTCCAGTTGAATCCGTGGCTGCGAGCTTCGGCGGAAGCGGCCCGACGCCTCGAACTCGGCCGTCGCCGTCAGCATGCGGAGCAACTGATCGGGCCGGAATCGCTGGGCGGCGTCGGCGAAGGCCCGACGGGAGTCGGCCGGCAGTTCCTCGGGAGCCGCCTCGGGGTCCAGCCGGATGGCCAGCAACAATCGGAGTGTTTCGCCCAGCCCCCGGGCAAACTCCGCGAGATCGTAGCCATCGTCGAGCAGTGACTGTACGAAGGGAAAGACTCCGGCGAGATCGCCGTCGGCGGTCAGCCGGAAGAGGTCCAGATACTTCTCTTCCTCGACCAGGCCCAGCATTCGGCGGACGTCCTCCAGTCGCACGACATTCCCCGAAAACGACAGCACCTGGTCCAGCGAGGAGAGGGCGTCCCGCACTCCCCCATCGGCCCGCCTTGCGATCGGAAGCAGCGCACCTTCCTCCGCCTCCACTTCTTCGCGGTCGAGAACCTCCCTGAGCCGCGCCAGAAGGTCGGGTACCGTCACCCTTCGAAAATCGAATCGCTGAACCCGGGACATCACCGGGGCCGCTGATTGCCTGATCTTGTTGGGCTCGGTGGTCGCGAACACGAAAATCACACGGGGCGGCGGTTCTTCGAGGATCTTCAGCAGCGCGTTCCATGCATCCCGGGTGAGCATGTGCGCTTCGTCGACGATGTAGACCTTGTGACGATTCTCGTCCGACGGTGCGTACATCGCTCGTTCCCGCAGATCGCGGGCGTCGTCCACGCC
>JARRPS010000440.1:0-1747 GCA_037382625.1 Gemmatimonadota bacterium
GAGGTACCCCCGTCGGACCAGTACAGCCTCAGGCCCTGCCGTGCTCGGCCAGCTGCCGTGACCCGGCATAGAGCTAACAGGCGGGCGGGATCGTCCCCCGCCTACGTCGGAGATACTTGATGATTGACCAGATGTTGGAGACGCCGTCAGAGATCGAAGTGCCCCATACCTCCAGGAGACGTTGAATGACCGACGGATCTCGGAGCGCCCGGGGTGTCTTCTGGAGCACAGCCAGTCCCCGCTCGACTCCGCAATCGTTGGCCAGTAGCCTCAGATTGGGGTAATTGAGCAACCAGCGTCGAACCGTGCGCTGCTCCCGCTCGCGCGCGGCGTCGTCCAGTACGATGATGCCTCCGTCTTGAACGCTCTCAATGGCCGCGTACAGAGAGCCGTCGCGCCCGTAGCCGCCCCACGGAGCATCCACGAACACGATATCGTACGGGCCACGCCGAGCGATGGCCGTCGCCTCCCTCCAACCGTAGTAGAGACCTCTGCGATCGAACTTGAGTCGCACCGTCGCTGGAATCATGGCAGCGTCGACCCCGTCCGTGGTCTCAACCGTCCTCCAGGCGTCCACGCACCAGTCCGGCTGCTCCTCGACGGAGGTCAGGCGGCCGCCACCTCGCTGCTTCAAGGCAGCAGCCAGGACCATGGAAGACATGCCCGCTCCAAACTCGAGGATGCTGTCACATTCTTGTCCCAGAGTCACACGCGTCAGCACGCGAGCCGTTTCTGGAGATATCGACCACGGGTTCTGCAGCCCGCCAACGATCTCCTCGACCTCACTTCCTACGGGGCCTTCAGCCCACGACCGCGGAAGCGGCTGTTGCCGTTCCAAGTGTGTGGGACTCATCAGTCAAGCTCGTAGGATGGCGGTGCAGCACCACGAACACCGGTTGAAGTCGCCCTTCACCGGTTGGGTATCATGCTCGAGAATATGGGTCCGTTCTTGTTGATCCGGCAAACCAAGGCAAACGGTCCACCGCAGCCCCCACGGATCGGAGCCAGAACTGCTTCGATCCACTCAGATTGGCCTCTCGCAAGACTCGATCTGTAATCGAGCGCTCCCTGTGAATGGCGCACCTTGGAGGGATGCCCTTCGGGAGACGGCATCGCAACCCTTCCGTCCAGGTCAGGCAGCCATTTGCGGAGCACCGGCGCCTCGATCTGGCCGTTGAAAAGCTCCCGCAGAAAGGATGGTCTACGCTGCTGCATGGTCTCCGAAGCTCAGGGGGCGCTCGTCCGGAGGCACCAGTATAGAGAAATCTCGGGTCGGAGGCCCCAGCCCTGAAGCGCCCCGCCGTCGCGGGGGCAGGCGACGATGGAGCCCGACTGCCTGGCTCGGGCACCCCGGCTTTCCGGCGGTCGCGACCCTTCCGGCCCCCCCGGTAAGACGTTCAGGGAGTGCTCGACACGCTGTACGGACCGCGCCACGTCGACAGCACCCTGTTGCGGGAACTCGACAGGCGCGGTCGTCCGCCACGCTCGCCGGGCCTCGAACGCCCCCGGTCTGCGGGCTAACCCTCTGCCGGGCGGGGCTTTGGCGGGGATCCCGGTGAACCCGGAGGCGCCCGGAACACGATATGCCTCGAAGGAGGGCGCGGATCGCGTCCTTCCGACGCCCTCCCTCCCCGGCCGATCCCCGGAGGCACGACATGCACATCGGTATCGCCCGTCGATTTCCTGCGATTCCCCTCGCCTTGCTGAGCGTCGCGCTGGTGGCGTGCGGCGAGACCGTCGAAGACCC
>JARRPS010000441.1:0-1465 GCA_037382625.1 Gemmatimonadota bacterium
GCGACAGCGGCTCCTCTTCTCCCTGGTCGAGCCCGGCTCCGACGACGGCTGGCTCCATTCGCCGCCGCCCGGACTCGCACGCGCGGCCTCCGAACTGCTGGCCGCCCACGCGCCGCCGACAGAGGCGTCGGGCCCGACCTCGGACCGCGACCCGGGGCCGCCGATCGACCTTCCGCTCTTCCGGATCGAGGGATCGGTTCCCGATTTGCCGCTGGAGGTCGCCGACGCCCGGTGGCCGACCCCGGCCGAGGGCCGGCCTTGAAGCGCCTGACCCGTCCCTCCACGACCGTGGCGGCGCTGCTCGGCTCCGTCGTGGCCGGCACCGCCTGGGTGCGCGCGATGAGCCGCCGGAACCGCTTGCTGGTGCGTCCGCCGATGCGAGACCCGACGGGCCGTCCCTATCCGACCCAGCTGTTCGAGTTCTCCGATGGCGAACAGGTGTTGTACGTGGACGCCGGCGAGGGCGACCCGCTGCTCCTGATCCCCGGCGCCGACGGGATGAAGGAGACCTGGCGGTATCAGCTGCCTGCTTTCACCGACCGGTACCGCGTGATCACCGCGGACCTGCGTTCCCGGTTTCCGGAGGGTGCGGACTTCGATTGCTTCGCCGATGATGCGGCGGAGTTGCTCGACGGTATCGGCATCGAGTCTGCGATCGTGGTGGGCCAGAGCCTCGGGGGCGCCGTGGCGATGCGAATGGCGTCGAAGTACCCGTCGCGCATCAGGGCCCTCGTGCTCGCGAACACGCTCGCGCGGGTCAGCTACGAGCACGTCGGCTTCAACGCGACCCTGCTCGCCCCGGTCGCTGCGGCCGCGAACCGATATCTGCCCACGCGAGCCGCCGAGAGGCTCGGCCGGGTGTGGAGCGAGAACGACGTCTGGATTTACGATGCGTCGCCCGGCTGGAAACGGGTGGTGGACTATGCGCTCTACACGGGCTCGCGAACCGAGCCGGGCCATATCTCGGGACATCGGGTGAAGCTCCTGCGGAGCGTGGACCTCCGGCCGCAGCTTCCCGCGATCGAGGTGCCCACTCTCGTTCTCAAGGGACCGCGCGACACATACACACCGGCCGAATGGGCGATCGAGATCGCAGAGCTCATCCCCGACGCCGAATACGTGGAGGTGGACGACACGGGACACTGTTCGCATATCAGCATGCCGGACGAGTTCAATCGCGAGCTGCTCGAGTGGCTGGACGACCTCGAGAGTGTGGAGGACCGTGCATGACCGAGAAACTCAGGTTCTCTTCGCGGTGGAGCACGATGCTCGTCATGCTCGGCATGGCGGTGGGAACGGGCAACATCTGGCGATTTCCGCGAGTCGCGGGCAGCAACGGGGGCGGGTCCTTTCTCATCGCCTGGGTCGTGTTCCTGCTTCTCTGGTCGATCCCGCTGATCCTGGTCGAGTTCGCCATGGGCCGGGAGTCGCGCTGCGGACCGATCGGCGCCTTCACGCGGCTCGT
>JARRPS010000442.1:0-2213 GCA_037382625.1 Gemmatimonadota bacterium
GTCGCCGGCATGGCCGGTGGGAGAGCTGAATGCAGAGCAGACCTTCGTCCCGCGTCGCCCACCCCCGGTCGCATCGCTACGACCTCCTCTACCGACCCGACTCCTACCTGACCCGAGCAGACTCCGCCGACACGATTCTGGCGGAGGCCGCGGGCTGGACCCCGGGTCGCGCACCCGTCACGATCGCCACGATCCGATTTGGCGCGACGGGGACGATCGGCGAGACGGCCCCGCATACGGTGGAAGTCCAGGCGCTGCCGCGAGGCAACCATCTCGCCTACCGGATCGTGGACGACTTCGGGACCGTGTTCCGGGCCTTTCATCCGGTGTCCAGCGAGCCGCTCGCGCTCGGGGCGCTCGCCGAGCTGATCGAAGAGTCGGAGCGGTGCTCCCCCGGCGAGTCGCCGGGTGCGGGGGAGCGCGGCGTGCTGATCCCGGTGCTCGACCGGGTCTTCGGCTTCGCGTCGGGGCGGGACGCACGGCGGGAAACGGTGGCCGCCCGGAGCGCCCTGGTGGACGCGGCTCGCGCCTTCGTCCGGGTCGAATCCGAGCTCTATCCGGGGCTCTCCCGGTATTTCGGCGAACGGGTCGACGAATGGCTCGTCTCGCGGGGCTGCCTGCCGGCCGCACCGTATCGTGCCGGCGCCGACAGCCGGTTCGCTTCGACGGGAATCAGGTTCGGTCCTTCGCCCTCGCGCGTCCCGGCCTCCAGTCCCCTCGCCGGACCGCACGCGGCATGGATCGAGGCGGTCGTGCGGGCATGGTGGCGCAGCCGGGATCACCCGCTCGACATCGAATCGGCGCTCGACCTCGGACGGGGCGCGGCGCGGCTGCGGAGTGCACTGCGACGGGAGGTTTCACGCACCGGCAAGCTCCCGAGCGGGCGCTTCGGGGTCGGCCCCGCGCACGAGGGGTTCGCCGTGGACCTCGACGACCTGGCCGAGATGCCCGGCTGACGGGTCCCGCTCCACTGTCACACCCCTCTCGTAGACTTCTCCCTGCCTCGAGGGCGAAGCGCGGCGCGACGAAGACCGTGTGCCGCTGAACCTGTCGATCGTACTCGATCGTTCGGGCTCGATGGCGGGCGAGAAGATCGAGGCGGCGAAGCAGGCCGCGCGCTCGCTGGTGCAGCGGTTGTCGCCGGCCGACACGGTCAGCGTCGTGGCGTTCGACACGGACGTGGAGACGATCGCGGAGCCCGCGACGGGCGCGGCGCAGGAGGATCTCGCGAGCCGGATCGCGGGGATCCACGCGGGGGCGACGACGAACCTGAGCGGTGGATGGTTGAAGGGCCGGGAGCACGTAGCCGCGAACCGGCGGGATGAGACGGTGAACCGGGTACTGCTGATGACGGACGGTCTGGCGAACGTGGGGATCACCGATCCCCTCCGGCTCGAGGAACTGTGCCGGAGCGCGGCCGAGGTCGGCGTCACCACCACGACGATCGGATTCGGCGAAGGGTTCCACGAGGGGCTTCTCCAGGCGATGGCCGGGGCGGGAGGCGGCGCGACCTACTACATCGAGGAAATCGACCAGGCGCACGGCGTCTTCGAAGAGGAACTGGAGGGGCTGCTGAGCGTCTGTGCGCAGAATCTCGAAGTCGAGCTCGTCCCGACCGCGGGCAACGAATTCGTACAGGTGTGGCACGAGTATCCGTCGAAGTCCGACGGCGACCGGCTGACGCTGTCGATCGGGGACCTCTACGCCCGCGAGCCTCGCCGGGTGCTGGCGGAGTTCCTGCTCAAGCCGGCCGAGGAGGGGAGGGAGGCGGAGGAGATCGAGGTCGCGACCTTTACGATCACGGCCGACGTGTTCACACCCGGGGGCAACCTCGAGAAGCAGACGGTCACGCTGCCGGTGATGCTCTCGCCGGTCGAGGGCGGGTATGCGAATCCGGAGGTGCGGAAGGAGCTGCTGCACCAGGAAGCGGCCCGCACGCGCCGGGAAGCCCGCGAGGACTGGGAGCGCGGAGAGTTCGGAGCTGCGGACATGAAGCTCCGCGCGATGATCGGGAGCATTCTCTCGACGCCCTACGCGGACGAAGAGCTGCGCGAGGTGTCGCGGGACCTGGAGATCGTGGCGGAGCAGGCGGAACGGCACGGCGTGTCGGCCCGGGAGCACAAGTACATGCGGCAGCGCGAGTACGACGCGATGCACAGCAAGCGGGAGGCGTCGAAACGGGTGTCGCGGGCGCGGCGGGAGAAGGACGAGGG
>JARRPS010000443.1:0-1275 GCA_037382625.1 Gemmatimonadota bacterium
CCGGCCAGCACGCCCCATTACTTCGAGTGGGATCCGGATGGGGCCGCCGAGGGCGAGCTCGTCTTCGTGACCGGAAATCCCGGTTCGACGGCACGTCAGATCACCCTGTCTCAGTACATGTACGAGCGGGAGATCTTCCACCCGATGATCCTCGACTTCTTCGACCAGCGCCTCGAGATCCTGCACGAGATCCAGCGGTCCGATCCGGAGCGCGGCCGTGCGATGCAGAACATGATCTTCGGCTACGAGAATACCCAGAAGTTGTATCGGGGCGAGCTCGCGGGCCTGCGTTCGACGGACCTGACTGCCAAGAAGATCCGCTGGGAACAGGAATTCAAGGATGCCCTGGCCGCCGATCCCTCGCTGCAGGCCGAGTACGGCGACGTGTGGGACAACCTCGCGAAGATCCAGCAGCAGAAAGCGATGCTGGCGCCGACCGTCTACATGAACAACCCGAGTTTCCTGGGTGCGTCACAGCACCTGGCCACTGCCGGCCTTCTCCAGCAGTACACGACCGAGATGGCGAAGCCGGAAGCCGAGCGCAGCAGCCAGTTTCAGGGCGATGCCGCCGCACAGGCCAGGGCGCGACTGGAGAACGCTTCCAATTTCCCCATGGATCAGTCCGTCGGAATGCTCGCCGGTCGATTGATGCTGGCGGAAACGTGGCTGCCCGCCGACGCTCCTCTCAATCAGGTCGTGCGGCCGGGTGAGAGCTACGAGGCCGCGGCGACCCGGTTGATCAACGGTTCGCGGATCGCGGACCCGGCGTTCCGGACCGAGATGATGAGCGGCGGCCCGGAGGCCATGGCCGCGGCGAATGACCCGCTCGTCGACCTGGCGACGGAGATGCGAGCGGCGCAGGCCGCGGCGCTGCCCGGCTGGGGCGCGGCGAACGCCGCCGAGGAGGTGCAGAACGAGCGGTTCGCCAAGGCGCTGTTCGCCGTCTACGGCACCGACCTTCCGCCGGATGCCACCTTTACACTCCGTATCACGGACGGAGTCGTGGAGCGGTATCGATACAACGAGACCTTCGCTCCGGCGCAGACCTCGATCTACGGCTTCTACGCACGGGCCACCGAGTTCAACAACGAGATGCCCTGGACAATGCCGGAGAGCTGGTGGGAAGCGAAGGACAAGGTCGACATGAGCGTACCGATCAACTTCGTGTCCACCAACGACATCACCGGTGGGAACAGCGGCAGCCCCGTGATTGAC
This sequence comes from Gemmatimonadota bacterium, assembly GCA_037382625.1. GTDB lineage: Bacteria > Gemmatimonadota > Gemmatimonadetes > Palauibacterales > Palauibacteraceae > Carthagonibacter. The sequence goes on from JARRPS010000443.1 coordinate 1,216, forward strand.
CGCGATGCGAGGTTGGTGGGGATCGCCTTCGACGGCAATCCGGAGTCCCTGCCGAACGAG
>JARRPS010000444.1:0-1206 GCA_037382625.1 Gemmatimonadota bacterium
GCGCCGAGTTTGTAGGCGAATCGGGGGAGAGCCTGACCTGGCTCTCGCCCGAGACGCACGAGCTCGAGCGCCTGAATCTACCCGTGAGGGACTACGACCGGGTGGCCCTGTCGCCCGACTCCCGCTTCGCAGCCATCGAGCGGCGATCCTCCGGAGAGCGAGCCGGCGACATCTATCTGATGAACCTCGAGGATGGAACCGAGCAGCGCTTCACGTACAACCACCCGATCAACCGGGTACCTACATGGATTCGCGACGGTCGGATCTTCTATGCGGGCGGGCCGCAGGGCCTTTCCAATGTGTACGCAAAGAACGCCGACGGATCGGGCGTGGAACAACTCGTCGTTGAGAACGGCGACTTTCCGACCGTCTCGGAAGATGGAAAGTGGGTGGCTTACGTGCGCATGAGGCGTCACGAGAACCTTTTCGCAACGAACCTCGAGACGGGCGAGGAGATCGCCGTCGACACCACCGATCTCAAGACCAACGATCCCGCGATCAGTCCCAACGGACGCTGGATAGCATTCAGCGCCGATCCGCAGTACGGTCCCAGGGTGTCGCAGCAGCAGCGGGTTTACGTGCGTTCGTTCCCGGATCCGTCCGGATTGTATCAGCTCGTCTCCGATACGCACGGGGATGATCCCACGTGGTCACCCGACGGAAAGTGGCTTTACTACCGAAGTCGTGGCGAAATCTTCCGGGTGGCCGTTAGCACGGAGGGCACGTTCCAGAAACTGTCACTTCCCGAGTCGATCGGGTCCTTTTCAGGCATCACCGTGCGCCTGGCGGCGGATCGCCGGTCGGGCCGACTTCTGGTCATTCACCCAGGAGAGGCCAGCGCGAGCCGCGAGACTCGCCTGACCCTGTTCGACGGATTTCCGCGCCTGCTCCAGGAACTGGCGCCGCCGGGGAAGTAAATCTTGACGCGTGCAGACATGACCGGCCTCCACCTCGCCCAGTACCGTATCGACGCCGAATTAGGACGCGGCGGCATGGGAATCGTCTACAAGGCGACCGATACGAAGCTCAACCGCATCGTCGCGATGAAGGTGCTTCCGGCCGCGGCGCTCTCGAGCGACGACGACCGCGCCCGGTTCGTGCGCGAGGCCCAGTCGGCCGCGCAGCTCCACCACCCGAACATCGCAACGGTCTTCGGGATCGACGAGGCCGTGCCGGTCACGCCCGGCGAAGAGCCCCAACCGGGCA